>CAZFXB010000285.1:0-2393 GCA_964522835.1 uncultured Oscillospiraceae bacterium | reverse complement strand
CAGTGATGTCGATCACTGGCGTGGCAATCCGTATTCCCATGGTAGAAGGTTTTTAACCCCCACTCTGCACCGGCGGGCGATTGGTAATCGCCCCTACCGGGAAATACGGAAGTTTGTACGAATTCGCCGGAAATTGGCTGTAATTTGGGCCTGTTTCTGCCGGGCATGACAAGTCATGCATCTACGGACTGCAATCAAATACCAAAAAAGTGCTGCTGCAAACCTTTTGATTTGCAGCAGCACAGATTTTTTATCCATAGACCCAGGCGGTGGGCATGGGCCGACCGGAGGGGAGAGAAGCATTGGAGCACCGGGTTACATAGCAGCCATCATAATACATAATGGCGCTGGTACCGCCGTCCATATTCATGGCCTGAACACAGCCGTATTGGGCCAGCTTATTTGCCAGTGTAACCACGCTGCATCCGGGGCTGTCTGTAAAACGGCCCTCGACCACAGCCAGAACAGTCTCCAGATAAGCGGTCTGTCCAATGGCGGTACGGGGATTGGGACTGGTCCAACCACAGTTTTCGTCTACCACAACTTCTCCGTCGATAATGAGAGCGGGGGTAAACTCCACCGCATCCCGTACATCCGAATCGATCTCAGAACCAGAGTCCATGATGTACATTTTGTTGTCATTCCGGAACTCCACACGCTTGTAGTTGCTCCAGATGGGAGAACCATAGGCTATCCCATTGCAGATTGCCAGGCCGGAAATCTCGCCGCCATTGCCCTCACCGTTGGGATCCACAAAGGCGCTGCCGGTAACGGCCAAAATACCATCATTGGCGTCGCAGATTCGACCGGCGGTCTGACCGATGGTGCCAATGGTACTGGCGGCCCGCAGATGCAGATCGGAAGTATCCTTACAGATGGCAAAAACACCACGGGAGTAGTCAATGTTGACTCTTACCAATACAATGCCCCTCTGGGCATTGAGCGCCAGAACCTGGTCACCGTATATGGTTTGGATGGCGGTACCTTCATCCCCCAGCGCAGAGCGGTTGATTTCGATGTTGGCCCAGCCCTCATCCAGTACCTGGGGATGGTCATCCAAATAAGCGTGCATGGAATCGTAGTCAATTTCATAGAAAAGCTCAAAGAAGGTCTTTTCCTCTTCGCTCTCATAGCTGCGGCTGACACCATCATTTTCGTGCAGCAGCTCTTCCTGGGCCTCCTCCTGTTCGGATTCAGCGCCAATCATCTCACCGGTGGCATTTTCGAAGGTGGGAAGGGCTTTTATGTCCAGGTCGCCCCACTGGGTTTCCACGCCCAGCATGGCATTTTCGGATTCGTACTGCATCCGCATCAGGTCATCGATCATTTCGCTGGGGAAAATGGCCGTAGCCAGGTATTTGTGGTTCAGGCTGGACATGGCCGTTTGGATGTACATATTTCTGAGGCCAACCACAACAGAGTTGTTGGAATAAACGGCCACCAGATAAAGAAAACTGAAGAAGGTTAAAAAGCCCAGCAGTACATTCAGAACTGTGTGAATCACCCGGGGGCCATGATGCGCCTGCTCCTGGTGACGGGGCTCCTCGTCGTCTTCGTAGTCATCTTCAAAACTGTCTTCGTAGTCATCTTCGAAATCGTCCGGCTGGTCCTCGTGGTACTCCGGGGCACGATAGGTGTGCACCTGGGGATTAGGCTCCGGCTGGAAATCAGAAAAGAAGAGGGGCTCCAGCGGGGGGAGCGAATCTTCTGAAAGGGGCTCCTGTTCCGCTGGGGGCCGAGGAATGGACGGTTCCTCAAAATCGGGCTGCTCATCGAAATTAGGAAGCTGAATGCCTTCCGCAGGCGCTGTATAGATACAGGATTCATCGTTGTCGAATTCATACCCCAAGTCCTCATCCGGATGAAACATATCCGCAAAGGCCTTTGGATCAAAGCCATCGGAGGATGGAGGCTGAGGGGAGAATTCCGACTCAGGATGCCCCTGATTCGGGTACAGGTCATTGTTTGACATGATATATCCTCACTTTAAATTGTAACTTGTTGTAACCAACTAATTCTACCATATAATCCTGCGAAATGCAACAAAATCGGCCTATATTTCAAAAAGTTCATAAAACGTGCATAGTTTTTGCGGTAACGCATATACTTCTTTCGGATCGAAACAAGAAAGAACCGGTGTTCCATGGGCCAAAGAACATCCAAATGAACGATGATATGTACATTTGGTGCGGGATCTTGAGGCGGGATAACCTGCGTGATCTCAAAGGGAACTTTCCATAGCTTCGATCAAGGGTATCTGACAGACCGGTTGGTTGAGATGCGAAAATTACGGAGCAGCGACGGCTGCTCCGTAATTTTACACTTTTAAGGACTTTAGCTTGCTAATGTGTCCATTTGACTTCTTGATTTTCATAGGTTATAATGAAGCGTAA
>CAZFXB010000284.1:0-2442 GCA_964522835.1 uncultured Oscillospiraceae bacterium | reverse complement strand
GGATATTAGTAAGTTCTGCATTGGATTTTATTCCAATGCAGGCAACATTATAAAATATATTCAGTCTAATTCAAAGATACCAGACTATTGGACCATCAATATGTATAATACAATAGGTGGTAGAATTAAGTTTTATAATGATGGCTTTGATTTATCAGAGTGTGATGAAAAAGCAGAAATAGAACAGATGCAAATTGTTTTACCTGCCGGAAAATATTATTTGCAATATGATCTGAGCAAAGAGAATGATATTCAATGTTATGTTTTCATGTCTCATAATATAGATATTAATGACAGTGATAAAAACATATTGAATTACGATGATGGATCAATTACATTGGAAACCGAAGCAAAAGTAAATATAAAATTCGTAGGTACGTATGGTTCAGTATCAAACATATTATTAAATCAAGATAAAGATTCAAACTATGTGCCAACCACTGGTGACAATAAAGATGTTCCACCAAGCAATATTGTTATAAATAAAAAGAATCTTATTAAGGTAGAATGGTCTGCCAATATTACATCCTTTGGTACTAAAGGAGAAGCATATCTAATTAAAGACGGCTCTTATGCTTTATCATCATTTTTCTCTCAAGGAGAACAGTTTGAATTTAACAGGACGTATGTTTATACTTATGATTTGGTATCAAACGTATTTACTATAGCCCTTAATGACCATGTCGTTTATTCAACCGATCTTTCCCTCGAAAATATAGATAACAATATATTTTCTATTCTAAAAAATGTAAATGCAACACTATATTATCTTACGGTATACGAAGCTGACGGTACTGTTACGAATATGGTCACAGACAATGTAAAAAAAATAAGTGTATCATATAACAGACATGAGCCTATCATTATAACTGATGATTTTGGCAATCCTCTCGACATATCAAGCTCTTACAGAGTATATACTACTATAGACCAGAATACTCACAAAATAGATGAAAGTAAGGATACTTACGTATTTACTAATGTTGAGAGAGAAGTGTATGAACCTAACCAATACAATGTATATAAAACAGAGCGCGACATCAGCGAAAATGTCAATGCTGTAAGAGTATATGGTATTACAAACGAATCAATTGATTATGATAATATTTACAGGATTATAAACCATATAGATGATATTGGCTTATGTTGCAACAATAACTATAAACAAATAGACAGTGCTGATATATCTGTGTCGCGCATTTCCAATGAGGTTGTTATTAATAGCGATACATCTTCATACACATATATAGTAATAGACTATCTAAAAGATAATAGCTATTGTATTAATCCTAATTTTGAAAAATATACTTATGATATTGAGGTTGCTTCGTCCTCTAATTTGAAGTACTATTTTACTACAAATTCGAACATTATCAGCAATGATTATAAAATTATAACCTTCGATAATTTTGACGACGATTCATATTATCTTTGCATTCGTAATAATGAAGAAGGATAATTGTTGCAGAGAGGATTATAAATGAAAATTTATCCTGGAATACATGACGTAATATCATCAAAAGAGATAAATACAAAAACAGACGTACAATTAGCCTATGTTACTAAGGATACTGACACGCCAACAATATCTTTAGCTGCAAATTATGTTACAACATCAAAAACTCAGCTTATACCATATGAAGTATTTGATAAGAGTGATATGCTTTTATATAACGAAAATAATGAGCAAATATATGATACATATAATTACCTCACAAGAATAGATGTAGGAAAATATCAATATGTTCCTCAAAATATCAGTACATCAATCAAGCCTGATATTTTTAGCTATAAGGTAATAGGTAAAAAATATGAGTCATATAATAGCTTAAAGAATTATTATATTACTGTCAAAGCATTTAACGACAAGATCAACGACAGTGATCAATCATCGCTAATAAGTACTCTGAAGACGATATTTCTTGACTCGTCCATAAGAGGATTATGTCCAAGCTCTATAGTGTTTAATGATAATGATCAAGGCAGCTATGTGTATAACTCTGGAGATAATTGCAATTTCTGTTTTGTAAGAACAAGTAATGGATTAACTGTTGATGGATTTAACATTCTTGATTCCGCTGAAATGTCATACAGCAATATATGGTTAATTGTCAATGATGAGAACTTTCCGTCAGCTGAACATCCTATGGATTTATATGATTATGATGGAGCTTCATATAATTATAAAACAAGCGCGGATCTATACAAGACAATAGATTATAAAGGACTAAAACTGTTTTTAGCTCAGAAATATAAAGATACAGTCGATAAAGAGATATTTACGTTTTCAGATACCATGTACGCTCCGTTGTTTATTAAAGAAGATACTGTACGCCATAGATATGTAATCTGTAGTCCTGCTTCTTTATTTGACAAGCTAACAACCTCTAAGATAAATCTTATTATTGAGTATATATTAAAAATATATTTGCGCTCATATAT
>CAZFXB010000283.1:0-2483 GCA_964522835.1 uncultured Oscillospiraceae bacterium | reverse complement strand
ACGGTAACCGGAATGACCTTGCCGCTCTCATCGAAGATCTGGGTCATACCCACTTTTTTGCCGATGATTGCTTTTTTCATTTAGTGTTTCCTCCTATTAGGTTATTGGTTGGCACATTGGGATGCCAACATGACCCGTTCGCTCTATGGCGAACTTGGCGCTGCATTCCGTGGGTTAAGGGGAATTACAGCTTTATCTCAATCTCAACACCAGCGGGAAGCTCGAGAGCCATGAGGGCTTCAACGCACTTCTGGTTGGGGTTGAGAATATCGATCAGTCTCTTGTGGGTGCGACGCTCGAACTGCTCACGGCTGTCCTTGTACTTATGCACTGCACGAAGAATAGTAACGACTTCCTTCTTGGTGGGAAGGGGAATGGGGCCGGAAACCTGAGCGCCGTTGCGCTTTGCGGTTTCAACAATCTTTTCTGCGCTGGAATCGATGATCTGATGATCGTAAGCCTTCAGCCGGATCCGGATCATTTCTTTGTTTGCCATTGTGGGTTTTCCTCCTTAGAATATCGTACTCAGTTTATGTGCTTTCGTCGCTGGGTACGGTCGAGCTCGCTGTCCGCTATGCCGTGCGTATCACTCCGGGCCATGGAAAAGGCCGGCAGAAAAGCCGGCCTGCAACCACCCTCCCGGCGATATACGCCGCGAAGCAGTTCACTCAGCCGCCCGATTAACGGACATACTCCACAGAAGTTACCGGCTCTCGCCGCAATCTCCTGTTTCATCGCACTTGCGTGGAACTCACGCCAGGCTATTGTATAATAAATACCCCTTGTTGTCAAGGGGTATTTTAAAATATTTTGTATTATTTTTTCCCGGCCCAGAATTCTACGATTTTCTCCAGATTTCCTGCCTCCAAACAACGCAACGGAATCAGATTCGTGCTCTTTTTGTTGGGATAAATCAGCAGCGCACCGGGCATCTTCTTCACCTTATAGGTCTGCGCCCAGGTCATGGTCTGGGATCTTTGCCCCTGGCTCACCGTCCAGCCCTGCTTATCAAAGGTATAGGTCACATCCAGCTTTTGAAAGCCGCCTCGCCTGTACTCTCCTTTGATACCGCTGCGGAACAGCAGCAGCAGCGCAACCAGCACCACCGCCAGCACCACCACGCCGGACAGAGCCATCTGGCCATCTCCCATGGCAAACAGCCGAACTGCCACCGCAGCCAGTACCACCATAAGGATCACACTATAAACCCGAAGGAACTGCTGCCATTTTACTTTCGCAAATTCATCATACCGGATGCAGTCCACAAAAACAGAAACTGTACCAGCACTCTTTCCACGCTTACTCAAGGCACTTCCCTCTTAGTAGGCAACGCCCCAGTAGATCATCTTCTCGGCCTTCTTACCGCAGATGGCGCAGGTATCGCCCAGGTGCTCCTGCTTGAAGGGGATGCAGCGAGAGCTCATGCCGGCCTTCTCCTTCATATCCAGCTCACACTGGAGGTTTCCGCACCACATGGTCTTAATGAAGCCACCGTTTTTCTCCTGAATCTCCTTGGCCTCTTCCAGGGAGTGTGCCTCGTAGATATGCTCCGTCAGGTTCTTCAGTGCCTTTTCATACATACCCTTATGCACCAGCTCCAGCTGCTCCTTCACAGCTGCCTCCAGATCCTCCAGCTTGACAACGGTCTTTTCGCCGTCGTTCCGGCGAACCAGCACACACTGGCCGTTCTCCAGATCTCTGGGGCCGCACTCTACCCGCAGGGGCACACCCTTCATCTCATACTCAGCGCACTTCCAGCCCATGGAGTTATCGCTGTCATCCAGCTTCACCCGATAGCCCGCAGCCACCAGCCGATCCTTCAGGCCGTTGGCCCCCTCCAGTACGCCAGCCTTATGCTGGGCAATGGGCAGTACCACCACCTGAACAGGTGCAATCTTGGGGGGCAGCACCAGACCGTTGTTGTCACCGTGGGTCATAATAATGCCGCCAATGAGCCGGGTAGAAACGCCCCAGGAGGTCTGGTGGGGGTTCACCTTCTGGTTATTCTTGTCGGTATAGGTAATATCAAAAGCCTTGGCAAAGCCGTCTCCGAAGTAATGGGAGGTACCGGCCTGGAGGGCCTTCCGGTCATGCATCATGCACTCGATGGTATAGGTGGCCTCTGCACCGTTAAACTTCTCTTTATCGGTCTTCTGGCCCCGGGTCACAGGCATAGCCAGCACATTCTCACAGAAATCCGCATAGATGGTCAGCATCCGCTCGGTCATCTCCCGTGCTTCCTCGGCGGTGGCGTGCATGGTGTGGCCCTCCTGCCACAGGAACTCCCGATGACGGAGGAAGGGGCGGGAGGTCTTCTCCCAGCGGAGCACACTGCACCACTGGTTATACTTCATAGGAAGGTCTCTGTGGGACTGGATTACATTTTTAAAGTGTTCACAGAACAGGGTCTCAGAGGTGGGCCGGATGCAGTACCGCTCCTCCAGCTTGTCGTTGCCGCCATAGGTGACCCAGGCGCACTCAGG
>CAZFXB010000282.1:0-2486 GCA_964522835.1 uncultured Oscillospiraceae bacterium | reverse complement strand
AAGGCCAGATTGGATTTATGGTATTTAAACTCCTTAGAGGACAGCACCTCCCGAATGGGCACGGAGGTGGTGATCTTGTTGGGCACCTCAATGCCGATGACAGAGCTCTTGCCTGCCACAGCTGCCACACGGATACCGCTGACGCCCAATGCCAGGGCAATATCCTCATGGAGACCGGTGATTTTGCTCATTTTCACACCGGGCTTCAGCTGCATCTCGTACCGGGTAACTGTGGGGCCACGAACCACCTCGTCCACCTTAATGTCCACACCGAAGCTTCCCAGCGTCTTTTCCAGCATAATTACATTGGTACGCATTTCCTCGGTGTTGTCATCCTTAGAGCCCAATGCCTCCTTCAGCATGGTCATGGGTGGAAACTGATAGGGCTGGGCTTCTGATTCCTCTGCCTCGGCATCGGTTTTTTTCTCAATTTCCATGGCTACCTGAGCCGCAGCCATGGCAGCCTCATCCCGGCTCACCTTGCCGCCCTTCATGGCTTCCTTTGCCCCTTGAGAAAGCTCCTCCTCTGTAAGGGTCTGGGGCTCTTCCTGGGGGGGCACCGTGTCAGAAATGATCTTCTCCGGAGGTGCCCAGGGCAAATCCATAAGCTCCTCTTCCTCCTGCGCCAGCTCCTGCACCACCTGGGCATAGTCATCGCCCAGAGGAACATCAAAGGGATTCTCCATGGGCTTGGAGACGGCTTTCTTTTTCTCCTTCTTCTTGGCAGGCTGGAAGAACACCAGATCGTCATCCTCCACCAGCTGAACATTTTTCTTTTTCCGTTCACGTTTAGGCGCAGGTTCTTCAGCATCCGTGCTGTCGAAATCAAATGCCTTCTCCCGTTTCCGCAGTTCCGGCAGCTTCGGCAGGGTCATGGTATCTCCCAAAAACCTGAGATCCTCCATGGTCATCTCCCGGGTCACCTCCACAGGCAGCTCCTCATCGAAAAAGTCCTCCTGCTCCAGCTCCTCCCGCTTTCTTTCTGCCCGATTATGGATGATCTGCGCCAGGGAAATATTCAGCCCCAGGAACACAAACACCACCAACAGCACCAACAGCACAGGGGTTGCCCCCACACGGCTGAGACAGAAAATCAAGCCCTGGGCCAACAGCCCCGGAATAACGCCGCCGGATACCTTCTCCACGCCGGTCAGCCAGACATTTTTGAATATAGAAAGGCCGCCTCCAAAGTCAATGCGGCAGATAAGCACCTGCATCAGGCTGCTGAACAGCACTGCCACCAGGAACAGAGAAACCGCCCGAAGCCGCCAGGGCTCGTGGTTTTTAAACACCAGCAGCCAGGCAATGTACAAAAACACTGGCGGCATCAGATAATACCCATAGCCAAACAGCCCCCGGACACCATCCCGGAGCAGATTCAGCACAGCCCCCTGCACGCCCACCAGACTCAGCAGCAAAAACAGGGCCAAAAACACAAGCACAATGGCAGTTACCAGTCTGAGCAGCAGCCGATTCCGGGTTTCTACCCGTTTTTCCTCCCGGTTTTTTCCTACCGCCTGCTGGGCTTTGGATTTTTTTCCTTGGGTCAGATTTTCATTTTTTGATTTACTGGCCATAATATGTCCTCCTTACGCCACCAGACTCAGCAGCAGTGCCACAATACCGGCACCCCAACAATAATAACTAAATCCACCAAAATGGCTCCGAGCCGCTGTCCAGCGCAGGAGCCGCATACAAAAGAAGCCGGATATTGCCGATGTAACCATACCTACTGCGTACAGCGGCAACATCCCCGGATCCACACCCAGCCGAACCGCATGAACCAGTGCCAGAACCCCAGCCCCCAACACAGAGGGAATGGACAGCAAAAAGGAAAATTTCACAGCAAAGGGCTTTTGAAAGCCCCGCAGCATTCCAACAGAAATGGTGGTACCGCAGCGGGAGATTCCCGGGATCACACCCAGCACCTGCCCCATCCCCACCAGAAGCCCGTCCAAAAGGGTAACCTGTGAAAGATCCTTGCGGGGCCGTGCAAACCGATCCGACAGGTAAAGAATACATCCCGTCACCAGCAGCATAGCCCCCACAAACACAGAGTTCTCCGAGACGGCCTTAATCTTACCGTAAAAGGGCAAAACCATCAGCAGGGGTAGTGTCCCCAGCAGCACAAGCAGCCCCAGCCGCTTCCGCAGACTGGCCTTGGGGCCCTTGCTTCGGCCATCCCGCCCCAGGCCAAACAGCCCAAAGAACCCCCGAAACATTCCCCGCACATCATTTCTATAGGTAAAGTAAACCGCCACAAGGGTACCAAAATGGAGCATCACATCAAACATCAGGTCAGCTTTTTCAATATGAAATAAATTTTGCAGCAATGCCAGATGACCGGAGCTGGAGATGGGCAAAAACTCTGTAATGCCCTGCACCAGTCCCAGCAGTGCAGCAGTCAAATATGACACAATCATCACTCCTTGCACAGAGTATCTTATTGTATCACAAAATCCACAAAATTTCCACTGTCTTTTGTC
>CAZFXB010000281.1:0-2520 GCA_964522835.1 uncultured Oscillospiraceae bacterium | reverse complement strand
GGGCGGAGAGCCCCGGCCCCAGCGTAGGGAAGCTGGTGCCCAAGCTGCGGGATTCTGCCATCTGGCTCTATGGAATCTATCTGGTGCTGAGCCTTGTTTGCTTTTTGCTGCTGTGGGTGGGAGGTATGGATGCGTTTACGGCGGTTTGCATTACCTTCGGTACTGCCGGTACCGGCGGCTTTGGCATCGTATCTTCCAGCTTCGGAGATTATAATACCTTCTGCACTGTGGTCACCGCCGTGTTCATGCTGCTGTTTGGTCTGAATTTCAACTTCTACTATTTCCTGATTCTGAAAAAGTACAAGGAAAGCCTGAAAATGGAGGAGGTATTCTGGTATCTCTTTATTTTCCTCTTTGCCTCCCTGACTATTTTGGTGAACCTCTGGCACAACGGAATTCTGGGAACGGAGGCCAGGACCATCGATGCCTTCTTTAATGTATCCTCGGTGATGACCTCTACAGGCTACGCCTCGGTGGACTTTAACCTGTGGCCCACCTATAGCCGGACGATCCTGGTGATGATTATGTTTACCGGAGCCTGCGCCGGTTCTACCGGCGGCGGTATTAAGGTCAGCCGCTGGATCATTTACTGGAAGGCGGTGGCCCGGGAGCTGCGGCGGCAGACACACCCCCGCTCTGTTCGCCATGTCCGTATGGATGGCAAACGGGTGGATGAAGGGGTGCTGCAAAACACCTTTGCCTATTTGGCGATTTTTGTGGTGCTCTATGGGGTGTCCCTGCTGATTTTGTCTCTGGATGGGCTGGATTTGACCACAAACTTTACCGCTGTGGCCACCACCATCAACAACATCGGCCCCGGCCTTGGGCTGGTGGGCCCTGCGGGGAACTTTGATGTGTACTCCATTCGGGGAAAAATCGTGTTGATTTTTGATATGCTGGCGGGACGGCTGGAAATCTGGCCCCTTATGATCCTGTTCCTGCCCTCCACCTGGAAAAAATGTGACTGATTTCGGGAGCTGCCCTTTCGGGGCGGCTCCCTTTTTGGGTCGGGGCGGGTTTTCTGCACGAATGCTTGCAATTTTTCGAAAAAACTGATAAACTAGTACATTGGAAAACTATCAAAAAACCAGGATTTTGGAGGATATACTATGACCTCAAAGACTGAGATCATCACCCGGGAGGAGCTGGAGCTCCAGCGGGGATATATGGAAAAAGTGAGCGCCTATTGGGCAAACCAGGGCAGATGCCCCAGAGCCTACATCGATACCTACGGCTGCCAGCAGAACGAAGCCGACAGCGAACGGATGCTGGGTATGCTTGTGGAGATGGGCTATGAAAGAAGCGAGGTGCCCGAGGGTGCAGATGTGGTGATTATGAACACCTGCGCCGTCCGGGAGCACGCAGAGCAGCGTGTGTTTGGCAATCTGGGCGCCCTGACCCACACCAAAAAGGCACACCCGGCCCAGAAAATTTTTCTGACCGGCTGCATGGCAGGCCAGGATACCGTGGTGGAAAAGGTGAAAAAAAGCTATCCTCTGGTGGATGGGGTGTTTACGTCCCACGCCCAGTGGCAGCTGCCGGAGATCTTATACCGGGCCCTCACCGCAAAAAAGCGGCAGTATGTGACACCGGAGACGGGAAATATTGCCGAAGGTCTGCCGGTTCAGCGGCTGGGAGAGCTGAAGGGCTGGGTCAGCATTATGTACGGCTGCAACAACTTCTGCTCCTACTGCATCGTGCCCTATGTTCGGGGCCGGGAGCGGAGCCGGATGCCAGAGGACATCAAAAAAGAGGTGCAGGAGCTGATTGATGCCGGATTTAAGGATATTACCCTCCTGGGCCAGAATGTAAATTCCTACGGCAAGGATCTGGGACTGGGGGTAGACTTCTCCGACCTGCTGAAGATGCTGTCGGAGCTGCCGGGGGATTTCGTGCTCCGGTTTATGACCAGCCATCCCAAGGATGCCTCACGAAAGCTGTTCGACACCATGGCATCCTCGGAAAAAATTGCAAAACACATTCACCTGCCCTTCCAGGCTGGTAACGACCGGGTTCTGAAGGAGATGAACCGGAACTATACCGCCGGGCAGTATCTGGAGCTGATCCGTTATGCCCGGGAGAAAATGCCGGAGATTGTACTGACCTCTGATGTGATTGTGGGCTTCCCCGGAGAGACGGACGAAGAATTTGAGGATACCCTGAAGCTGGTGGAAGAGGTTCAGTACGATGCCCTGTTCACCTTTATCTACTCGCCCCGGGAGGGCACTCCGGCGGCAAAGATGCCGGATCCCTTCACCCGGCAGCAGAAGCAGGCCCGCTTTGACCGACTGCTCCAGCTGCAAAACAGCATTTCGGAGAAAAAGCACAGTGCATACGTGGGAAGAACCTTCCGGGTGCTTCTGGACGGGGCCGACGGCGAATATCTCACTGCCCGCACCGACGGCGGGCGGCTGGTGCGGCTTCCCGGAAATCAGGAATTGATTGGAACCTTCCAGAATGTGACCATTACTGGAAACACCACCTGGAGTTTGGTGGGAGAAATAGAGGAGGCATAAACAT
>CAZFXB010000280.1:0-2542 GCA_964522835.1 uncultured Oscillospiraceae bacterium | reverse complement strand
CATTACGCAAGTTCCTCCTTACTGAGCTGAGAAAGGGCGATCTGCTGATAGACCTGACAGTTCTGCATCAGTTCTTCATGCTTGCCCATACCGACGATACAGCCATCATCCAGAACAATGATCTTGTCAGCATCCCGGATGGTGCCGATTCGCTGGGCAACGATCAGCCGTGTGGTATCTCCGCAGGTTTCGTTCAGAGCTTTCCGCAGGGTTCGGTCTGTTTTATAGTCCAGTGCGGAGAAGGAATCGTCAAAGATAAGAATCTCTGCCTTTCGTGCAATGGCACGGGCGATAGAAAGCCGCTGCTTCTGACCGCCGGAGAAATTTGTGCCGCCCTGGGCCACAAAGCCGTCGTAGGAATTCTCCAGCTTTTCTACAAACTCCTTTGCCTGTGCCGTATCCACTGCATCGGCGATTTCCTGGGTAGTGGGGATGGGCTTGCCGTTATCACCATAGGCGATATTGGAGCGGATGGAGCCGGAGAACAGGGTTGCCCGCTGGGAGACGTATGCAATTTTATTGCGTAGGGCATGCTCGTCGTATTCCCGCACATCTACCCCATCCACCAGAATCTGACCCTCGGTTGCATCGTAGAACCGGGGTACCAGATTGATGACCGTGCTCTTACCACAGCCTGTGGAACCGATAAACGCCACGGTCTCACCCTTCTTTGCAGTAAAGGAGATGTCCCGGAGCACTGCCTCCTCTGCGTCAGGGTAGCGGAAGCTCACGTTTTTAAACTCAATCTCGCCGGTCAAGCCTTCTTTGCCTTCCAGCCGGGTTCCGTTATGAATTGTGGGCTCGGTATCCAGTACCTCGTTAATACGCTTGGCAGAAACAGAGGACCGGGGCAGAATCATGAACACCATAACAAGGGTCATAAAGGCCATGACCACCTGCATACCGTACTGGGTAAATACCATCATGTCCCCAAACAGGGCGATGCGTCCGGCAGGGTCTGCCGCCTGCATCAGCAGGTGTGCGCCAATCCAGTAGACTGCCAGGGACAGGCCGCTCATAATGAGCTGCATGGAGGGCATCATAAATGCCATTGTCCGCTGTGTAAACAGCTGGGTGCGGGTCAGGGTATCGTTGGCATCTTCAAACTTGGCTTCCTGATATCCTTCGGCATTATAGGCACGCACCACCCGGAGTCCGTTCAGATTCTCCCGGGTTACCCGGTTCAGATCATCGGTCAACTGCTGGATCTTTTTGAATCGGGGCATGGTCAGGGTGATACAGACTGCCACCACCACCAGCAAAATTGCCACAGCAACGGCTACGGATATGGTCCACTGCCACTCTTTATCTGCGATTTTGATAATGGCCCAACCGGCGGTGAGGGGTGCTTTGATGAGCATTTGCATTCCCATAACAATAAACATCAGCACCTGCTGAATGTCATTGGTGGAACGAGTGATGAGGCTGGCGGTGGAGAACTTGCCGATCTCCTCCATAGAAAAGCTCTGCACCTTGTAAAACATGGCGTTACGCAGGCTATAGGCCAAATCACTGCCGAAACGGGACGAAAAAAACGCCGTAGTGACGGCAGCCAGCAGACTTCCCGACGCACACAGCAGCATCATACCGCCTGCTTGCAGCACCTCGGACATGACACTGCCGGGAGTCTCGACCAGAACGGTGATTTCGTTCATATACCCCGGCATGGTGATATCCAGCCACACCTGTGCTGCAATCAAAACAACACAGATCACTGCATAAAGCCAGTCCCGGGGCGGCAGGTTCTTTAATAACTTAAGCATGAAACCTTCTCCTTTGCTAAATTTCTAACTCGGTTCGATAATATCCTAAAAGATAAAACAGACCATCGTGCCGCCTTACCTTCGATATTCATTTTGTTTCTGTTTTTTCATAACAGAATGGATCTCATACGAGATTGCGGCGAATTCCAGCATTCGGTCCATGCCGATCTGGTCGATCAATGTGCCAAGCTGGGCATACATCTCATCGTGGATCCGGTTGGCGGTATCTTTTCCAAGCTGAGAGAGCTGGACAACCACCAGGCGGCCGTCTGAGGGGTCGCTTTGTTTCTCCAGCAGCCCTTTGGCCACCATTTTTTTCAGGAGTACGGCCACTCTTGCAGTGCTGACGCCCAAAGCTTTGCTGATTGTTCCAGCGGTTGCATGGTCGCTGCGCTCACTGAGATATTTTAAAATTGCCCGAATTCCCACGACACTTATATCAATCTGCTGAAAATGCTCTGACGGAGGGGCTTTATACAGTTCCGCCTGCAAGGTCTCTATCTGCTGTTGTGTTGCTACGTTGACCTCCCCTTTCTGAAATTTGCTAACTGGGTTAACAAGCGTAGATTATACAGTGATAATATTGCCATGTCAACAGGGGGCATGTGAACAGTTTGTAAACATGCTTTGTCTCTAGCCGCAAAGGGACAGCCGCAGTTGATTTTCATAGCTTCCTATGTTACAATTCATAGGAAGCTATATTTATATTCGAAAGGAGCCGGGGTATGAAAAACAGAAAAATATCGATCCTGATTAAGAAATCCTCCTTGGTTTTTGAT
>CAZFXB010000279.1:0-2542 GCA_964522835.1 uncultured Oscillospiraceae bacterium | reverse complement strand
TTTCAAGCCATGAGCCGGGAGCAAATTTTGAAAGGCATTCTGGCAGACTGTCCAATCCATTATGATTATATTTTGATTGACTGTTCTCCCTCCCTTGGAATGCTGACCATCAATGCATTAGCCGCCGCAGACAGCGTTATCATTCCGGTGCAAACAGGCTACCTCTCAGCAAAGGGGCTGGAACTGCTCCTGAAAACCGTCAACAAAGTGCAGCGGCAGATCAATCCGCACCTATATGTGGAGGGGATTTTGCTGACGATGACGGATCAACGCACTAACTTTTCTAAGGAAATCAGTGCTTTGGTGCGAAACACATACGGCAGTCACATCAAGGTGTTTCAGTCCGAAATACCTTTTTCCGTTCGTGCCGCTGAAATGAGTGCCGAAGGGAAAAGCATATTTTCCTATGATCCCCGTGGCAAAGTTACTGCTGCATATGAATCTCTTACAAAGGAGGTACTGGCCATTGAGCACCAAAGACAGAAAAATCAGTCTGACCGCCTACGATGAACTGTTTCAGACAGATGCAGAACGGCAGGAAAAGCAGCAGGAACGGGTACAGAATCTCCCTCTGAAACTGTTTTATCCCTTTCCAAACCACCCATTTCAGGTACGGGATGATGAGAAAATGTCGGAAACTGTCCAGAGCGTTGCCCAGCATGGCGTACTTGTTCCTGTTCTGGCTCGTCCCAGAATCGCAGGCGGTTATGAACTTGTTTCCGGCCATCGACGGCATCACGCCTGTCAGCTGGCGGGGCTGACTGAGATTCCAGCCATTATCCGAGACCTGAGCGACGATGAAGCCACAATTATCATGGTGGACTCCAATCTGCAACGTGACCATCTGCTGCCCAGCGAAAAGGCTTTTGCCTATAAAATGAAACTGGATGCTATTGAACGCACAAAAGGCCGTCCGAAAAATATGGGACAAATTGTCCCACATTATCAAGGCAAAAGATCAACTGAAATTGTTGCAGAAGGCACAGGAGAAAGTTATAAGCAAATTCAACGCTATATCCGCCTTACATATCTAATCCGCCCCATTTTGGATATGGTGGATGAAAACAAATTTGCGTTCAATGCCGCCTACGAAATATCCTTTATTCCAACGAAACATCAGAAACTCCTGTTAGATGCCATGGACTACGCCCAGGCATCGCCATCCCTTGCCCAAGCCCGGAGAATCCGGGCTTTTTCTGAATCCGGCAAACTGGATAGTAATGTGCTGGAAGCAATTCTTTCAGAGGAAAAGCCGTTGGAGCGAAAAATCACACTGCGAGATGCCAAGCTGAAAAAGTATTTCCCCTCCACATATACATCGTTACAAATGGAAAAGGTCATTACACAGCTTTTGGAGGACTGGAGCAAAAAACAGCAAAAGGAGCGTGAGAACCATAGCAGATAACGAATATGACTGCCTCAATTGTCCATACCCCCGCTACCGGACAGCAGACTATATCTATTGCGATTTATGTATCAAAAAGCTACTGCGTCAACACAAATCTCAGTGGCCAAATGAAATAGCTGAGCAATCAGCAAAGGAGGACATATTATGCCACGAGCCAACGCCGGATTTACAATCATAGACTCCATTTTTGTTGGAGATTCCGAATTTGTCCTTGGTATCAACAATGCAAATCCCGCTATGTATGTTACATGGAAGTGTGCCGACAGAACCAACTACTACTGGGGGCATTACCACACAGATCAAATAGCCGCCAAACGAGATCTGCTGAAACGAGCCGGTGAAGAACTGGACTATGTAGTGCAGCAGATGGTACAAAGAAAGTTTCAACTGGACACAGAACGGTAAAATACCAGCCATGTGCTGTTCATATAGATTGCGAAAGGCCTCTGTATCAAAAGATGCAGGGGCCTTTTGCTATACTCTAGGAAAGGATGTTTCCCTATGAAACACAAACTATCTCATCGCCTCCTGTCCCTCCTGCTGGTAGCTGCCGTGGTGATTGGCCTGATCCCAGCAGTGCTGGCGGACAACGTGGATTCCGTGGCTGAATCACCCACAGCGGTGACGGAGGAAACCAGTGAAGAATCGGCTCCAGAACCAGAACCCGCCACCAGTCCACCGGCCCCCACCGCCATGGATGGACAACCCCTGACCCGGTCGGAGATGCTCCAGTGGGCCAGGAGTGCGAAAGCCACCATGACCAAGGGAACCTGTGTAGAGTTTGCAGAATTTTGTTCCCCCACCTGGTACTGCAATAAGTACTACACCTCCGGCGGTCACGTCTACGGTCATTACTTTTACTCTGCCAGCATCGCATATCACTACATCGACGGAGAACTGAGCTACTGCATCGAACCCAACGTGACCTCCTATGCCAATCTGACCTACTCCGGCTATGAAAGCTCCGAAGCTCCTTCGGACTCCTACTGGATGGAAGAATTGGATGCCACCCAGCGGAAGTACATCCAATACATTTTGGCCTTCGGCTATCCGGATGTGGACTATGGCTACAGTGAACGGGTGCAGTACGCTGCCACCCAGGTGCTGATCTGGGAGGTCATTATGAAAGCCAGA
>CAZFXB010000278.1:1236-2551 GCA_964522835.1 uncultured Oscillospiraceae bacterium | reverse complement strand
AATGCACAATGAGACCAACAAGGACGAGGTGTTTGAGGACTTGATGGCATGGCTGAAGAAACACGGTAGCCAGGAAGCGATTTGATACACTTTTCATTGCACTTCCACATACCCATATAGTTTCTTCGGATTACCGCTACTGTAATATAGACTCGGGCGATCCTGGTATAAAGCCGGGATCGCCTATTTATATTCAATTAGCGCTACACCCAATTCACCTCTGCGTCCTCCCGCAGGGGCAAATCTCGCAGGATCCGGGCCACGGTGGCCTGGTACTCCGTCAGGGTGGTGGTCTTTCGGAGCTGCTTTTGCAGCTTTTCCCGGTGGTCAAACATCAGCAGCATAAAGCTCCACAGTTCCTTCATGCGGAACATGGTGTTCCGGGGGCTGCCCAGCTGGCTGGCTGTTTCCTCAAAAATTTCTCCGTGGAACTGTTCCAGGGTCTGAGGGGTCAAGGCTCCGGTGCCCTGGATCTGCATCACCAGTGCCGGATTCGCCACCAGTCCCCGGCCCAGCATGATGGCCTCCGGCTCCTTCCGTTGGGCAAACAGGCGATCCACATCCGACTTTGTGGCAATGCCTCCGGAGAGGCACAGAGGAATGCCGCTGTCCGCCGCCGCTCCATCCCAATATTCCATACGAACCGGATTCTTATAAAAATCCTTCTGCACCCGGGGGTGGATGGTCAGCTCCACAACGGGATACCGATGGTATAGCTCCAGCAGGGCGGCAAATTCCTCCGGATCCTCCTTGCCCAGCCGGGTTTTGATGGAGATTCTCCCGGAGAATTTTTCGAAAATCTCGTCCAGAAACTGCTCCAGCTCCTGCCGGCGGGAGAGAAACCCGGCCCCCTTGCCCTTGGCACAAACAGTGCCCGAGGGACAGCCCAGGTTCAAATTAACCTCCTCGTAGCCCAGCTCCCGAAGAGCCTCCGCACCCCGAAGAAAATTCTGAGCGTTGTTGGTCAAGATCTGGGGCACCAGGGGTATCCCCCGGTTGTGCTCCGGAGAAAGCTCCCGAATGTCCTTTGGTGCCAGAGGCTTTCCCGACTGGGGCGGCACAAAGAAGGGGGCGTAATATCGGTCTATGCCGGGGAAATACTTCTGGTGTGCCCGGCGGAAAATATGGTCTGTAATGCCCTCCATGGGGGCGTAGTAATATTTCATGTAAATGTCCTCAATTCTTTAGTCCCAGGTTATGGTGTCCCGGATCTCATTTCCTGCGGTATCCGTCAGAATAAACTCCCAACAGAATTGGGGGTCTGGCTTCTGGCTGGTGTAGGTGCGTTCCTGATGGAAGCCGGGATAATAGGAGA
>CAZFXB010000278.1:0-1136 GCA_964522835.1 uncultured Oscillospiraceae bacterium | reverse complement strand
CTCCAGGGTGCTGCCCTCGGTGCCCACAGGGGACAGAACAAACTGTAGCTCCGTATCCTCTGTCAATGTCTTGGGGGTGGCCCGCAGGATCAGCTGGGCGGTGTTGGTTCCTGCGTCATATTCTCCATAGCCCACATCCCAGGTGGTCAGCAGGCTGTTTTGCTGATTAAGCGTCTCCTCTATATTATATTGTATATTTCCCACCGCCGAGGATACCTGATTGGTCAGACTGGACACCTGCCCGCCGAGGCCGTTTACCTGCTGCTCCAGCTGCCGAACCCGGCTGTTATCGTGAAGCAAAATCACCAAGAGCAATATTACGCCCGCAGTCAAAGCCACACCCCACCGTTTCCGATGGGCCTTGGGCTTCTGCTCCCCTAGGAGCTGCCGCAGGGCCTCTACGGAAACAGTCTCCTCTGCCGTTGGTTCTGCTGTCCCGGCTTTCAGCTTCCGGCCCGTCAGCAGATAGTCCACGGTGGTATTTAACAGTTCGCTTAGCTCCAACAGATTATCGATACTGGGGCTGGTACTGCCGCTTTCCCACTTGCCGATGGCCTGACGGCTTACCCCCAGCTTGTCTGCCAGAGCCTCTTGACTTAGGCCCTGGGCCTTTCGCAGGGCCTGTATTCTGGTTCCCAAATCCATAGGCCCCCTCCTTTCCGAAAACTGCCCCTATCATACCACAGGATCGGCAGGTTGTGCAACCAAATCCCGGTTTCCTCCCCCGAAACCGCAGGTTGCCTGGGCCATTATTTGCAATTTCTCCTGCACATTTCCCGAAGATATGGGGAATTATGCAGTTTTTCTGAAACTTCTGCTGAATAAATTGACTTCCGCCCGGTTCAATGATATGATAGAATTCACGAAAACTTCACATCTTAATAAGGAAGTGAATCTATGGCAATTATGACAAAATCGGCCCACCGGCCGGATGGCGGTGAGCAGCCTGCTATCAAGCTGGGCATGTTCCGCATTCGCCTTCCCTTCGTACACGCCCCCTGGGAAATCCCGGAGATGATCCAGGCCATGGTGGTATTTGTTACCGGCGTGTCTGCGGTGGCCTATCTTCAGGATATTTTCGGGCTGGACTTTCGGATCGCTTTGGCCATTGTCTGCGTTCATGAGTTCCTGTATGT
>CAZFXB010000277.1:0-2560 GCA_964522835.1 uncultured Oscillospiraceae bacterium | reverse complement strand
AGTCCATGACATTGCCGTTCCAGGATTGTTGAACCACCTTGCCGTTCTGGGTCAGATAATTGTAGACCGTGCTGCCAACGGTTTTGCTATCACGAATGCCCGCAACATCATAGGTGTAGGAAACAGTGGTGTTGCCGGAAGTGGCCTTGGCCAGTTGCCGTCCATTCTGCCATGTGAAATTCCACGCCTTGGTATTGTACCAATTGGTGGGATTGCCAATGGCATCATAGCTAATGGAATGGTCGTCATAGGCAGTCAGCAGGTCGAGCCACTCACTGTTGCCGTAGGTGTAGGTGTGGCTTTCCTTGCCCGAAACGCTGCGAATGTTGCCGTAGGTGTCGTAGGTATAATTGTACGTACCATTGGCGTTGACTTCCTTGGTCAGCTGGCCCTGCTGGTCGTAGGTGTAAGAGGCGTTCTGGGCGGTGTTATTGGTTCCGGTGACCTTGCTGATGTTGCCCAGCTTGTCATAGGTGTAGCCCAGGGTAAAGGTGCTGAAATTGGTACCGCCAGTCCGCTGGCTGTAGGCGATGGAGCTGACCTGGGTAGTAGTCTGGCTGCCGGAGCTAATATCCCGGTAGGTGTAATCCTGCCGGAAATAATAGTTGTACCGATAAGCAAGCCGTTTCAGAGCATCGTAGCCGAAGCTATAAGATACTACACCGCCAGCACCGGTGAGGCTCAACAGAGAACCATCATCTGCATCATAGGCGTAGCTTTCACTGTAGGTAGTATCCCCCAGCTGCCAGCTCTGGCTGCTGATCCGGTTGGAGGTGTCATAGATATGCTCCGTCCGCTGGACAATGGTGCTGCCGTCAGACTGATAACTGTGAATCAAACGACCCAAGCTGTCATACTGGTAGTTTACCGCCTTTCCGGTGCTCTTGTCAACCTTTTTCGCCAGATTTCCTTCGGAATCGTAAAGATATTCGTAGGTTGTGGTGTCGTTATTTTCCAGAACCACCCGATCCAGATTGTCGTAGGTGTAGCTGATTTGCAAGAGAAGCTGCTATCGGGGTGGTAGCAGCTTCTCGAGTAAATTGGTTAGGAGGGATTTAATTTGTTGTTTTGCGAACAATCTAGTGATGAGCTAGAATAGAACTGACCGGATCTTCGGGAATACTTCGTGTATCGTTTCATAGAAGCCCTTCAACTGAAACAGCTCAGCAAGGATTGTATTGTTCGCCATCGTTCCTTTCCTTTCTAAGCAAGTGCTGCCACCGTAAGTTGTTAAGGGAATGCACCACGGCTATCTAGTTGTCAATTGGCTGAGCAAACCCAGAAACAATTTGATAGGTAGTTCCGTTTACGGTAACCTGGTAGTCTTTGCTCCATGATCCAATATACGAATAGTAATTTGAATAGCCAGGATAGGAGTCATTCGTACTGACTACATCAAATACAGACCCCAGATCATCAGATATTTCGTCAACTTTTTCCGATAATCCGGTAATGCAGGCGTATGCGTCATTTGATTTTTTGTGTCGATAAACAATAATGGTGATATTCGGACTCGTCCCATAAATGGTTTCGGTATCAAATCCAAGACACATTCCCCAACAATCATCTCGTTTTGGAACAATCTCATGATTGTAGTTGGCTGAGCCGTCTGATGCAACGACCAGAGCGGAATTACTGCCGTCTAGAGTCAGGATAATGTCTCCGCCGTATGAATAATCGTAAGCAGATTCTGGGGTTTCAAATGATAAAAATATAGCCTCTGGCGGATAGATACACGATGCAGCCACAATAAGGAGGATAACGATTAAGGCTACAATTCTGGCTTTCCGTTTATGTATATGGAAGCGTTTTTCAGCGAAACCCCAACCAGAAATCAGCACAAGCAGAAGGAGTATCGTTCGTATTATTCCAAACATAATCTTAACCTCCAATCATGGCATAGCATATGCTGGGGTGGGAGTGTGCATACTGGCGTATCCTCCCCAGAATGCGAAAGCGTAGCCCAAGATAGAACGGCCATCCAAACTAACGTTAGTATATGATGTACTGGAGGTGGAATCCCAGCTGATGGTTGTTGAATACTCTATGCCTAGCTTAAATTCAGACATGTCAGCCTTAATGGCTATAGATTGGGTGGTATTTCCATCAGTATAGCCATAGGAAAGACTGAGATTATTTATCGAACTGTTTGCCGTTAGAGAATAACCACCACACGAGGCCTTTAAGCCTAAAGAACTGGACGAATTGCTCGTTTTCCCATAAGCGGTAATAAAGGAGCCTGATGTTCCCATTTTTGCCACAGTGGTATTTTGAGAATAGCCAGTTGTTACATTTAGGGGAGACCAAGCTGGCGTTACTCGCTTCGAAGTGTTGGTACTGGTAGATACGGCGTAAGTCGCACCGATGAATGGTTTCTTGGTATGTGTGGAGTTGCTTGAACTGGATTTTGGGGAACTAACTGCGGAGCGATACTTTGAGCCTCCATCAGAAAACATGAGGTAGGTGTTCATACTTGCACAACCATACGGATCAACTGATCCAATGGGATTATTCCCGCAATACGCAAACATATTGTACCCAACAAACCCTTGCCCCGTAG
>CAZFXB010000276.1:0-2597 GCA_964522835.1 uncultured Oscillospiraceae bacterium | reverse complement strand
CAACCTGAACTTATTGTAATAGGAGGACTTATATCTGCATTACAATATAAAAATGAGAGCTGGTCATAGACAGCTCTCGACAGGGTAGAGGAGCACCTCCCTATGACGGACGTATAGCCCCCCCTCCGATTATAGTATATCACAATAATTATTTTAATCAATCCCGCTATACGCCAAAAGCAAACCGCTGTTTCAAGGTTGCCGATTCGACGTTTCGTCGTGGCGATGGTTGATATTCTGAACTTTTAGCCGACGGAGAAGCCTTGTCACACCATCCCAAACACTTCGCCAATGGGTTCCCGGATCACCAGATCCGCATAGGAATCATAGCTGGTTTCGTCCCGGTTGATAAGCACCAGCTTTTTGCCGGAATAGTACCGAATCAGGCCGGAGGCAGGATATACCGTCAACGAGGTGCCGCCGACGATGAGCATATCTGCTTTTGCAATGGCATTGACTGCACCGTTGATACAGTCCTGATCCAGCCCCTCTTCATAGAGTACCACATCCGGTTTAATGATCCCTCCGCAGTTGCAGTGGGGCACCCCGGGGGCGTTCCGAATTACAGCAGCGCCGGGAATGCCATCGTAGCGTTTGCCGCATTTGAGGCATCGGTTTTGATAGATGGAGCCATGGAGATTATAGATTCTTTTGCTGCCTGCCTTTTCGTGAAGGCCATCACAGTTCTGGGTCACAACAGCCAGAAGCTTTCCTTGCTGCTCCAGCTGGGCCAGGCGGAGATGAGCCCGGTTGGGCTGAATGTCATCCGGGGGCATAAAATGCTTCCGGTAGAAGTCGTAGAACTCCTCCATGTGGCTTTCGTAAAAGCTGTGGGACAGCATGGTTTCCGGAGGATATTTAAACTTCATATGGTACAGACCGTCGGTACTGCGGAAGTCCTTGATTCCGGATTCTGTGGATACCCCGGCACCGCCGAAGAATACAATGCTGTCAGATTCCTCAATCCACTGTTTCAGGGTCAGAATTTCTGTGTTCATGCTGATATTCCTCCCATTCTGCTTCCAGCTCTGCAATAAATTTTTTCTCTGCCCGGGTTTTATGGGGCAGGGTTATTTTTTCTGCCATATCCGGCCGCCGCATTCGGGTGCGGAAGATGGACTGCTTCTTTCGCCACCGATCCACCAGCTGGTGATTGCCGGAAAGCAGCACCGGAGGCACCGCCATGCCGTGCCACACCTCCGGACGGGAATACTGGGGATACTCGAGAAGGCCGTTCCAATGGCTTTCGTCCTCGTAGCAGGCGGATTCGCTCAAAACGCCGGGAACCAGGCGGCACACGGCATCCGTAACGGTCATAGCGGCCAGCTCGCCTCCTGTCAGAACAAAATCTCCGATGGAGATCTCCTCGTCCACGCATTCATCTATAAAACGCTGGTCAATGCCCTCGTAGTGACCGCAGACCAGAATGAGATTGTCCATCTGGCTCAGCCGCTTGGCGTCCTCCTCGGTGAAGGTTTTTCCACAGGGGGACATATAAATGGTATGGGCGTGACCGCCGATTTCGTCCTGCACCGCCGTCCAGCAGCGATAGAGAGGATCAGCGGTCATCACCGCACCCTGGCCGCCTCCGTAGGGATAATCGTCCACCTGATTCTGCCGATTGGTGGTATAATCCCGAATCTGGTGAGCCTCCAGATGGAGGATCCCCTTTTTCTGTGCCCGGCCCAGAATGCTTTCACCGAATATGGCATTCATGGTGTCCGGGAACAGGGTCAGTACATCCACTCTCATTCGGTTTCCATTCCTTCCAGCAGGTGTACCTTGATGTAGCCCTCGTCCACATTTACATCCTCTAAGAATTCGGATACGGCGGGGATCATGTATTCCGTTTCACCCTGAACGATGTATACATCGTTGGCGGGGCCGGAGTACACATCCTTCAGTGTGCCGATTTCCTTTCCGTCTGCCAGGACAGGCAGACCGATCAGGTCGGAGATAAACACCCGGCCCTCGGCGATTTTGGCAGAATCCCGGTCGATTTTGACGATTTTCCCCTTAAAGGTCTGGGCTTTGGAAACATCCTCGATGCCCTCCAGACGGCACAGCAGCATGTTCTTGTGGATCCGGGCATCCAGAACCTTGTAGGGGGTGCCATCGATATAGAAGGTTTTGAAGGCCTTCAAAAACTCCGGCCCATCGCACCAGGGCATGATTTTTATGTCGCCCCGAACCCCGTGGGTGTTAACGATTTCGCCGGCCTCTAAATATTTTTGCTTCATAACTACTCCGTCCTTTTGTATATTCACGGTCATTATACCATGGAGCAAAATATGGCGCAAGTGTTGATTGGAAAGATACACAAAACTGTTGTCAGTGTGGTGAATTTGTGGTAAACTGCTTGGAAAGGGCGGTTTGCCGGATGTGGCAAATTTGCACCAGCCAAGAAAAAACATACACATCATTGCGAACCAGTGATCGACATCTACTGCGGTGGGACCGAAGGGAATGCCTGTGGTACAATCCGTATACCTCTTGGCGGGCAGTTCTTAAAAACCACCCTGTACCAGCGGGCGATTGATAATCGCCCCTACCGAAAGAAGCAGAAATTTGTACGGATTCGCCGGTAGTTCGTTCAT
>CAZFXB010000275.1:0-2611 GCA_964522835.1 uncultured Oscillospiraceae bacterium | reverse complement strand
ATCGTGTGACGGTCATAAGCCGTCCGAGGGTTCGAATCCCTCCCACTCCGCCACAAAAAAGGCGACTGCGAAAGCAGTCGCCTTTTTTGTGGCAACGAAATAAATCCAGGTAGGACTTGTGAAATGCGCTTCGAGCGTGAAATACGCCTGTGGTATGTGAAATGCCTGCGGGCGTGGGTGGATTTGCTCCGTTTCACATTGCAAAGTATACTTTCACTTTATATTTGCCTTTCTGTGAAAGTCAAGTGGATTCTTGACAAACTACCATTGTAATGGTATGATTTTTACGGTAACATTACAATGACACAAGGAGGCCGAGCTATGAAACTTCTTCACGGCACCGATCATATTATTGAAACGCCGGACATCACCATCGGCAACCCCCATAACGACTACGGTATGGGCTTCTATTGCACCAAGGTGGACGAGATGGCTCGTGAATGGGCCTGCAAAAAGAACAGCAACGGTTTTGTCAATGTGTATGACTTTGATGATACTGATCTGAAGGTGCTGAACTTACTGGACGGCAGCCACACTGTTCTCAACTGGATTGCTCTGCTGCTTCGGTTCCGTACATTCAAGCTGGATTCCGAAATCGCCATCGACGCACGGGATTACCTCATTGAGCACTACGCTATAGATTTAAGGGGCTATGATGTGGTCATCGGCTACCGGGCAGACGACTCCTACTTTCAGTACGCCGAGTCTTTCGTTTCCAATGCACTGCCCCTGCGTAGTCTGAACCTCGCCCTTCGTTTGGGCAAGCTGGGAGAGCAGACCGTGGTCGTTTCCCAGAAGGGCTTTGAGCGGCTGAAATTCCTGGAAGCCTATCCTGTGGACAGAAGCGTGTACTATCCCAAATTTGTAGACCGGGACACCACCGCACGGGATACTTACCGCAAGGAGATCAAACGCAGCAAATCCTACCGTGATGACATTTTTGTCATGGACATCTTGAGAGAGGAGATGGCTGACAATGACCCACGCATACAGCGAATCCTATTTGAGTAACGCCAAGGATCGGCTTTCTTCCTTCTTTGACTACGCTATCAACGATTGCGGTATGAAGCCGGACTGGATCGCCGCCCTGTTCGTGAACACCGGCTATGCGGAGCAATTCGGGCGTGGCAATCCTGCCTACCTTGCGGGAATGTCCGGCGTGGAACTGGCACAGGCAGTCATCCTGAAAGCCTACGGCAAAAAGGAACTTCCCAAGCCCACCCACAGCGAGGGCTGCTCACCGGAATACTGGGCTGGCTGGGCATTGGCAGAATATCAGTGGTACACCGGCCGCCGATTTAAGGACATCTTCCGGCGCATCCCACTGTCAAAAATAATCGAAATGTACACCGTCTACCACGAGATGGACATTTCTTGTTTCATCGAAGATATGGGGGCAATGTACAAAGATGCAGAGGGCGATTCTAACCTGAAACGCATCCGGGAAAGCCGTGGCCTATCTCAGACTGAGCTTGCCGAGCAGTCCGGTGTCAATGTTCGCAATATCAAAACCTACGAGCAGCGGGATAACAACATCGATAAGGCCCAGGCACAGACCCTGTATAAATTATCCTGTGTTCTGGGGTGTAATATCGAGGATCTGTTGGAGAATCCTATGGCCTAATGCGTTTCTACTTGCACCGTTTGACCAGAGGGGCACTTCTTTTTTAAATCTATCCAAATCTCTGCTGGGCATATTCAAAGCGTATTTCGAGCGTGAAATACGCCTGTGGCGTGTGAAATGCCTGCGGGCATGAGTGGATTTGTTTCATTTCGCATTGCGAAGCAATATTTCACAATGATTGAAGATCATTATTTCACATCCGAAGAATTTTTCACTTCACATTCCGTCTTCTCTGCTTTATAATCATGATTCCCTTGTCAATCGGTTGAAGCGTTCAGCAACATCCATACATCTGCCGGAAGGTCTGCTTCCATCATCCGGTATACCTGTTTCAAGGAGAGATTGCCATGACCCTGCAACCTGTTGCCCCCAAAGAACGGCAGCTGTTCTTTAATATCAATCAAAAATACCTCTATGAAATGACCCGGTTTTATCCCGATGACATGGACGGGGAGGGTAACTATCACTATGGATATTTCGATGCCTATTTTGAAGATCCCAAGCGAAAAGCCTTCTTCCTTTGCCAAGGGGATACCCGGGTGGGGTTTGCAATGGTAAACCCATACTCCAATCTGGGGCATAGCCCGGATTATACCATGGCTGAGTTTACGATTTTTCCATCTTACCGAAGAAAACACTATGCATATACGGCGGCAGGGTTGATCCTGTCCACTTATCCCGGTGTTTGGGAGATCAAATATCACGAAAAGAATACCGGCGCAAAGGAGCTTTGGAATCGTGTGGCAGCCCCGTGGAAGCCACAGGTCTATCGTCTCAATGAATGTGAAACGGTTCTGGAGTTTTGCAATAGATAGCGTCTGGGCCATCTGGCTTTGTTTTGTCACAGATTGTTAGAAAATGATACAGGGAATGCAGATTTTGCACCAGAGGATTCTATTGCATTTCCTTCGAAAATCCTGTAGAATAAAAGAGATTTTGTTATAAGGAGGAACCTTACATGACTCATCCTGAGTATCCCACGCTGTT
>CAZFXB010000274.1:0-2614 GCA_964522835.1 uncultured Oscillospiraceae bacterium | reverse complement strand
CACGATTTCCAGTCGTGCCCGTTATGACCTCTTCGATACCACTCCATATTCAGTTCGCTGTCAGACAGCTCATATATAATAACACCGGTTTCCCGTTTTGTCAACACCTTTTTTGAATTTTTTTAATTTTCGTAAGGACGTATTGCAAAATCGTTGCAGCACACACAAACAGTATTCAATCCGGCCAAAGGCGGGATTGCACGCATCACGGGTGTATTTCACTTGTCCGAAGGACAAATTTCGCTGGAGCCGCTGCAAAACACCCATTTTGCAACGGCTCCTTACGGTTACACTCAGCCCTGATCCATGGCCTCCATGCAGGAACGGAGCACAGCTCCGGCAATGGAGGAGCAGACCTGGCTGCCGCTGCCGGAATCCTCCACCACCACAATAAAGGCCAGAGGGTAATTATCATCCACCACAAAGCCTGCGAACATGGCATTGGGATCCTGACCATCCACCTCGGCAGTGCCGGACTTGGCACAGACATAAACATCCGGGAAATTGTGGGTACCATAGTTATACACCACATCGTCCCGCATCATGGTCACCAGCTGATTGGCGGTGGATTCCTTCATGGTGCGATCCAGCATCTCCGTCTGGGCCCCATAGACCTGGGAGCCCGAGGAGGTTTCCACACTGCGTACCACATAGGGCTTGGCTGCCACGCCTCCATTTGCCACAGACCCCATAAAGGTCATAAACTGGCAGGGGTTAATCAGGGTGGTATACTGCCCGATACCGGCCCAGGCCAGAGAGGCCTCATTGGCCCCCGTCAAATCAAAATGTCCCGGTTCTGTGGCAGTTCCGTCAAACAGAATGCTGCTGGTAACTCCAGCGGCTTCCGCATATTTTGTCAGGGTTTCTGCGCTCAGCTCCACCGCCAGGTTTCCAAACACAATATTACAGGACTTGATAAGGCCCGTTCCAAAGGAAATATCCCCGTGATAGTCCTCACAGGTCACATATTCTCCGCTGATAATGGTCTGCTCCTCGCAGCGGAAGGTTCTCGTCATAACATCCGGAATATTATCAATGGCCGCTGCCGCTGTAATCACCTTAAAAATAGACCCGGGCACAAAGGTGGATGCTGTAAACCGATTTACAAACACACCTTCGTAGTAATCCTCCGTATCGATCACAGTACGGTCGGGTTCGTCATCCGGGTCATAGGCACCCGAGGACACCATACAGAGGATCTCCCCTGTTTTGTAGTTGTACACACCCACGGTGCCCTTTCTCTGGCCCAGGTGATCAATGGCAGTAACACAGGCATCCGCAGAAAGCGTCAGATTCAGTACATTGCCTCCCCCGCTGCTGTATAGTCCGGTGATAGGATTATATTCCACCATGTACTCTCCATAGGTATTGATAAGGGGTGCCGAGATATTGCCATAGCGATCTCCCAGCAGGTGGAGGGTGGCCTTCCGTACCATCTCATCGCCGGAATACTGGCGTGTAGAGCCGTTTTGCAGCAGGGTCTCCCCGCTTCTGTCCACAATGGTTCCGGTTGATATATTACCGCCGGAGTATACATGTGGGCTCCCCTCATGGGTCGCCCAGGTTCGGGCATTGATAAAATACTGCACCACAAACAGGCCCAGCGCAATCAAAATCACGCCGGAAAGCAGTGCTGTAATCACAGACCGTCCAGAAATCTTCTTCATTCGGCATACCTCCTATGTGCGTGGGAAGGCAGGCTTGTGGCAAAAGACGCATTTTGCCGGGTATCCGCTGCCTTCACAAAGGCAAGCAAGCCCCACGCTCCCATCATGCTGGAGCCACCATTACTGAGGAAGGGGAAGGTTACGCCGGTAAAGGGCAAAAAGTCCACAGTGCCGAACACATTCAAAATCATTTGGAACAGCAGAATGGTCATGGCCGCACAGGCGGAAATGGCATAGAAGGAGCTGCGGCAAAGGGATGCCGACCGCACCGCAAACATGGCAATAATCACCAGCGAAAGCACACAGCAAACGCCAATAATCAGCCCCCACTCCTCGCATACAGTACAGAATACAATGTCGCTGTCTGCTGCAAAGATATATTTCAGCTGTCCATTTCCCGCTCCCAGTCCAAAGAGGCCCCCTGCTGCCAGGCACATCAGGGCCTGGGTCTGCTGATGGCCGCTGCCGGAAATATCGTCCCAGATGTGCCGCCAGGAGGCAAACCGGGAGGCAATGTGGGGCTTTAGCTTCAGGGCCATAAAGCCCGCAAAGCCTGTGCCTGCACAGATGAGGGATATGGTTGCAAAGTCGCCGGAACGAAGATAAGCAATCACCAGGAAGGCAGCAAAGAACACCATGGCAGAGCCAAAATCATTACACAGTGCCAGCAGCACACAGATGATGCCGGAATAGAGAATGAACAGGAACAGGTTTCGCTTGGTCATAAGTCGATCCAGCGTAGACGCACCCGCAAACACAAAGGATATCTTCACCAGCTCCGAGGGCTGGAAGGAGAATCCGCCGATCACCAGCCAGCATTTGGCTCCATAATACTCCGTACCAAAAAGGAGCACCACGATCAGCATCAGCGGCCCCAGTGCCGAGGCAACATACCGCAGCTTTTTCGCCGTATTCAGCTCCCGCATACAGAAGCCAATGACCATAAA
>CAZFXB010000273.1:0-2617 GCA_964522835.1 uncultured Oscillospiraceae bacterium | reverse complement strand
ATTTCCCATTCATTTAAATTCTTTTCCTGCTTTTCTTCGCAAAAGCCGTGATAATCTGTAACCGGGGGGGCTTCCATGTCTGCATATTTTTCATGGACAGACCACAGCCCGGAAATACACCCGCCGATCACCCAAAACAAAAACATACCAACCAAAATAAAGAAATGTATCATAGAATTTTCCTCCTTATGTGCGAAATCACTGTAGGCCTCTACCTCGGATTATACCACATATCGCCATTTTTTCAATTACTTATTCCTTTATTTCACACTCATTTTCTAACCACAGCTTAATTTTCTCATATCCAGTGGGTACTCCAGCTTTGTTCTCAAAGAAACGGCATTTTCCATTGTGTTCCATACACCACAATTCGTTATCTTCCGGCAAACAATTGCTGCAATATTCGGCTTCAAACCAGCAATCCCATTTGCAGGGGACTTCTTCTGACTCTAGTTCATTCAAAAACTTTGCACAAAAATCAATATCAGAAAACATACCTTGTAGCTTTTCAAAATTTGTCATCTTAATTATCCTCCAAAATATTATTGCGGTAATTGCCATCTGTGCATAATTTTCAAATACTTCTTTGCTGAATTTTCACACATTTTTTCACACAGTTTTTGAGAATCCCAAAGAGTCCTATTTTAGCCAACAATCAAACAGCACTGATTTCACCGAGCTTTTTCAAGAACTCCCTAATATAGGATGTTTTTATTTGCTGTTGTTTCACGCTGTAAATCTGCTGGCTTCGCCTTCCGTGGTTCGAATCCGCGATCCCCCACCAAAACCGCCTAAAACGAAAGTTTTAGGCGGTTTTACTTTATCGTTACGACTCTATTCGAGATTTAGCAAACATGGGGCTGTCGCAAATTGCGAACAGCCCCTTTTGTTTACAGCTGGGCTACCTTACCCATGGCAGAGCGGTTGCCTGCCTGAAGATTGGCCACCTTTTCGCAGTCGCCGGTCATGTAGAATCTGGGGGCAGAGCCATAGAACCGGAGTGCCTGATCCCGCTGGGCCTTCATGCCGCCGCAAATCACCAAAGAATCTGCCTCCAGCGTGTGGAGCTTTCCATCCTTATCCCGGTATGTAACAGAGGTGGGTGTGACCTCTGTGGTAGAAGCATCCACCACACTGTGGAAATTGGGATACTTCTCCCAGGCGCACTGGATGATCTCGTGGTAATCCTCCGGATCGTATGTCACAATGGCCATGGTAATGGCATGGAGATGGGACGCATCGTGGGCAATCTCAAACTGACGGGTCAAAACGGTCACGTCGTGGCCCTTTTCGCACAGGTGCATACCGGTTTCCACACCGGTCTCACTGCCGCCCACAATGATGACCCGATGGCCCAGCTTGTCCTCATTGCCGAATACATCCAGGCACGTGGAAAGGCCCGCTTTCAGGGCTCCAGTTTCATCCTGGGCAAACTTGGGGATATTGGGCAGGGCGCCGGTGGCGGCAATCACAGCCTCAAAGCCCTCCTGCTCAATCAGCTCAGGCGTAGCCTCTGTATGCATCCGCAGAATGACCCCAGACTTCTCCACCTGCCGCTTGAGCCAGTTTTTATAGTCCCGCAGGGGCCACTTGAAGGAGACAAAATCGCTGTGATAAAGCTGACCGCCCAGGTAGCCGGTCTTTTCAAACAGAGTTACCTCGTGTCCCTTTTCCCGGGCCATAATGGCCGCCCGCATACCGATGGGGCCGCCGCCAATAATCGCCACCTTTTTCGGGGTGACCTCCTTGGGAATCGCCTCAAGCAAAATGGGGTCGATGCCCAGCTTGGGGTTCACAGAGCAGAAGGAAATCCATGGTGGTGTCATGGTCCCGTGGCACTTATTGCAGAACAGGCAGGGGGTAATATCCTCTCCCCGCCCCTGAAGACATTTTTCCATATAGTCCTCGTCTGCGAACAGTCCCCGGGCCATAGCAATCAGATCGCAGTCTCCGTTTTTGATGTATTCATCCAATTCCGCAGGATCCTGGAAGCCACCGTTAACCCCAATCAGCACCTTGGCCCCGGTATCCCGAATGGCCCTGGCATACTTGAAACAGGTGTGGTGACCCTTTTCAAACTGGAACCCGGTGGGGTGGTTGGTGGCAGCATCCTTTTCCTTAATCGAGACAATATCCACCACATCCTCCAGCTCTTTGATAACCTGGGCCATAAACTCTGTGGTATAGATATGCTCCATTTCGCCGTAGACATAGCACTCCGTCAGGAAATCCTGCCCCAGTCGCTCCTTCACAGCGGAAAACAGCATTTTCGGCAGCCGGGCAGCATTCTCCGGGGTGTCACAGCCAAAGGCATCGGTACGGTGATTGTGATTTTTGCCAATGAGCATTCCGATGTTCAGAGAAACACCGTCATAGCCAAAGGTTTTATAGTTGGCAACAAAATCCACATAGCTGTCCACCATTTCATACATCCGTTCTGCCGGAAGCATTTTCTTGGGCTCCTGGGGCTGGCCGGGCAAAAACATACCGCCCTGGCCGTCCAGATTATAGCCCTCGGGCCAGGGAAACCGAAAACTCATCAGAGAGATCAGAATCTTAGACCCGTAGAAGTGGATATCATCGCACATTTTAGAAAAATAGTTGGAAACGCTGGGAT
>CAZFXB010000272.1:0-2620 GCA_964522835.1 uncultured Oscillospiraceae bacterium | reverse complement strand
AATTTTTGAATCAGAGATCGGAATAAGAAATGTGCCCTGGGATCAAATCCCAGGGCACGTTTTTTAGCTTTGCTCGGAAAGGTAGATGGAAATACGGTTGTTTAGAATATCTCCAACCTCCATGGCGGTTTTATCTCCGTCAAAGTAGGCTTGGGCTTCTTCCAGCACGATTTCCAGAATGGCGGTGTCTATGGATGCTGGGACAACGGAATTCTCGTACAGATCGAAAACAGCCTGTAGATCCTCCGGATCGTACTCCAGACCGAAGCAGGCGGCATAGGACTGGGCGTAGGAGCTGGAGTAATAGCAGACCGGTACATCCTCAGGAAGCTGCTGCGCCGAAGCAATCATTTTGTCCAGAGTCCAGCCCTGCTCCGTACCCACCAGATCCTGCCGTCCTCCAGATACAGCGTTCCCTCCCGGTCGTGGCAGGTGCTGTAGCTTTTTCCCTGGTAGTCCAAAAATCCGGTGACGGTTCCGCTGTCATCCAGCCGATACAGACCCTCATCCATCCCCACCAGCAAATCTCCCTGAGGAGACAGTTGCAGAGCCGCATAAAAAACATCCTCCGGATGGGCACAGAAATTCTCGTCAATGGGAACCGTGCGGAGCAGCTGTTCCGATTTGTCCCATTGTTCCAGGGTAAAAGCGGCGGTCCATTCACCCGTCTCCTGATCCACAATGGTTTTGTCCCGGCGGACAGCCCAGACACAATCGGAAAGAATGACTGCACCGGTATAATCGGACATCTCGTCCTGGGGCCGGGGAAGCCAGATCCGTTCCAGTTCGCTGCCATCGACGGTCTGTCGCACCAGAGGGATTCGGTCAGGTTCCTGCTCTGATTCTAAAAACAGGGTGGTTTCATAGAGGGAGAAGTCACAATCCAGGGTGGAAAAATCGGTTTCAGACAGAATGTAGCCGTAGTTTTCGTCCATGAGATCGATTTTCTCCCAGGTAGTATCGGTTTTGGCAGGCTCGGTGTCCTCTATGCCCAGTGCGGCAGCCTCCAGGGGATTCGTGGTGGCCTCGGCGGCAGAGGGGAGGCTGCTGACAGCCTCCTGCCCACAGCCGGAGAGCAGAAGCAGGCCTAAAAAAAGGAAAATGATTCGACGGTAGTTCATGGAAAACGCCTCCTTTTTTTGTAGTCTATCAGGTGGATGTGTCCAAACTGTGTCCATTTTCTACGGCGGGGGAGTTGTGAAAAAAGTGCGTGCTGCAAAATGATTTGCAACACGCACAAACAGAATCTAATTCGTCCCGAAGGACAAATTTCACTGGGCCGTTGCAGTTTGCAACGGTCTTTAGGGCTTCCGAATCAGGAAGTTCAGCGCCAGGGAAATGCAGCCCATGACAATGACCATGATAAAGGTGGTGCCGAAGGCACCGCCGGCGGCATCGATGAGAGCGGCGGAGATCATGGGGCCGATGAGGGCGGCGGGGATGGACACCAGGTTACAGGTGGAGAAGTTTACGGCGTAGTTTTGGCTGCCGTAGAAGGAGCGAACCAGAGATGCCTGGATGGTGACACCGCCGCCGTAGCAAACCCCAGCCATGAGCATTCCCACAAACACCAGGGGGAATGCCCCCAGACTGTTGCCCAGGGTCATAAGTACGCCCGCCAGAATAATGGCCCCGTTGGCGATGAACATGGTGGCCTTCCAGCCCAGTTTGTCCATAGAAAGGCCAATAGCCAGCCGTCCGCCGCTGTTGAACACGGAGACAATGAGGCCCACCGTGGCGGCAGCACCGAAATACAGGGTGATGGAGGCGGCGTTGTTGATGACCAGCATACCGGTGGCGCTCATGCACAGGTTCCACAGGAAGTAGATCCAGAAGGTGGGGCGGCGAATCATCTCGCCGGTGGTGCACTCCAGACCCCCTTCGGCAGTGGCTTTTGCTTTGGCGGGGGGCAGAGAAACGGTGCTGTCCGGGTTATGGATCAGAAGACCGCCGCCCATAATGGCCAGGGCGCAGACAATGCCAAGAATCCGGAATACGGTGAAAATGTCCATGTACCGGAGCATGATATCAGCGGCGTTGCCTACGATCAGGCTGCTGAAGCCGAAGCCGGTGAGCAGAATGCCGGAGATAAAGCCGTCCTTGTCCGGGAACCAGCAGGTGATGCCGGACAGGGCTACGTTATAGCCGATACCTACACCGAAGCCGGTGAAGCCGCCGTAGAAAATATACAGCAGAATCAGGGCCAGAGATTCGTTGCCAGTGGGCAGGAAGGAGATGACGAAAAAGCCGATGAAGATCAGACCGCCGGAAATCAGGGCCAAAATACGGTGGGGGATGACCTTGGTGAGCTTACCGCCCACAAGACCGCCCATGGCGAACAGAATCATCATAATGCTGAAGTTGAAGCTGAGCTGCTTGGCGTTCCACATGGGGAAAATATCCCCCAGGGCCGCCTTGAAGTAGCTCCAGGCATAGATGGTGCCCAGGAACAGCATCATAATTGTGCCGGAGACTACAAAATGGGTACGCTTGATAGCGCTGTTTGACATATAATATTCCTCTTTTCATTGTTTCTCCGACTATTCTACACCATATTTGTGGTTTGTGCAATGCGAAGTGGGGATGAAAGATTTGGGGAGGCCGATTTTTCGGTATAAAT
>CAZFXB010000271.1:0-2637 GCA_964522835.1 uncultured Oscillospiraceae bacterium | reverse complement strand
ATAGTGGCGTAACGATCAGAATCCAACTTGTCCATCATGAGATCCCAAGCGGTAAGATTCTTCATAACCTGCTTAAAAAGAACAGGACTCATGCCAGATACGTATCTCACATAACCGTCGTCCTTTATTGGAATATTGTCCTGCCGTGCATCCACATTCCAGAACGTTAAACGAGGCATCTGATAACCATGAGCTGCCCACTTTTTCTTCATGGATTCAAAGAGAGTTTCATTGGGAACGTTACATGCCTCCCAACGATTATTGCTTACAGGTCCAGAAGTAATGCAATCATTGAACTCCATATCAGAAATAACGATTAGATCAGCAGGTAGCTCCTCCTGAGAACAATGGTTCTTAATTGCCGTTTCCAGCATTAGATCGAAAGCAGCCTCGATATTAGTAGATCCACCCCAGTCGGCACGAGACATACGACTAACCTTATCGCAGAAATCTACGCCCTCAATTTCTACAAAAGTAGGATTAGAGCTAAAGGTCATGAAATGATTGGCAAAAGGCCCCTTAGCCTTTTCGGCACAATATAGCCCAAGAGACATTGCAACATTAATAGGAGCGGAAGCACTAGTGCCGCACATGCTGCCGCTAGTATCTACGATAGCCATGCCATTAAAGACAGCACTCTGGAAGTAATCGGTAAGATTATCCCAGTATTTATTGACCATTAGACGATCAGTATTATCTAGAGAAACCTGATTGCCGTAGCCGCCCCAACCATAGTTATAACCCATAATCTTCATCGCCTTATCGACGACTTCATAAGGGTATAGAGCCTTGGTATTAACCGTTTTAGTATCATCCTTGGCGAAATCGGCATAAGACTGGGCAGAAAGATCGGCCTTCATACGCTCAATATCATGTCTGGCAAAAGCTTGATGATATAAAATACCTGCTTGAGAAGGGATCTTGTCAAACTCGATTTCATCCCAACGGTTTTCAGACATTAAACGCTCAAGAACATTAATTCGCTGACGCAGTATGGAAAGAGTCTTACGATACTGCTTATGATTCATGCCGAAAGCCTCACGGGTCTTGTTGGCAAAAATACGAGAATCCTGAGAAGAAGTATTCTCAGACTTTAGCCATTTAGCTAGTAGAGAAGGAGTCTTACATTGAATGTCTAAAGCTAGCTGCTTCTTTAGGAACTGGAACATTTCATCCTCTAGAGGCGTGCCAACAAATAGATAAAAATCATCCCAACGACCATATTCGGCAACATACCGGATATTACGACGAGCAGCCTCAGTATCATACTTGGCAAGCCATTTCATGCAGATGCGGAAAAAACGACGTTCGCCTTGCGCTTTGTAGATTGTTTTCATAATCTCGCAGACTATCTCTTCACCCTTAAAGCAAGGGGCTCTCCACTTCGAATAGTGCTAATCTCTATTCTACTAATTAGTCGTTACACTTTTTATATAAGCTTCCATCTATAGCCATAAGCAATTTTATTTGCTCTAGCCGCTTTAGAAAGCCATCCATGACTAGTTCTTAATGCTTTTTCAGCATCTTTAATGCCGTCAAATACTCGAATCTCTTCTAAAGTGTCTTTATCTAATTGAACAATTTTAGTTTTACGAGTCGCGGCATGAGCACGAATTTTAGTCAAAGCTTCTTCGGTATGGTGTTTGCCATACATTGGATTATTTTGACCTTTATTCAAGTCTGGATGTTCTTGGGCAAATCGTTTATTATTTTCTGTGATCTTTTTCCTATACTCTTCATTTTCCCATAGTTTTTTCGTTCTTTTACTTTTTTCTTGAAGAGCTTCAGGATGATCAATATAAAATTGTTTATTCGATTGCTTACGTTTTTCTCTTTCCTCTAAAGTTTGAGGTCGGCTATATCCTGGAGTACTTTCTCCTCCTGTGGTAAGATTATAGCCTTGTGGAACAAGAGAATTATATTGAGCAATCCAATATTGCTCTCGTTCATTTAACTTATCATTCTCAACGTTTTCAATAACTTCAAAAGTGAAATTATCTACTCCATATTTTGCCATTGCTTGATGTAAATAACTGATACTTCTTTCTTGTTCAGAATGACGAGCTAAATAACGATGCTAACTAAAACGATCTGTTGGTCGTTTTTTAATGGTTTGACCTATATATACTTTATTATTTATATTATTAGTGATTTTGTAAATGTATCCCATTTACATATTCACCTCCCTCTACTTATTCATGAAGAAGGTTTATAAATAATAAACCACTTTACCCAAAAAATTATATAACTTAGCACGGTATTGCCATATCCCAATGGGACTTAGGTTTCCTTACTCATAATGATGTTTCCATCCTCTGAACCGTTAGCCTATCTAAAAGATAGACACCCCTTTTGCATGGGTTCAAAGAGTTTTTTACTGTATATTACTATACAGGGAGGCTCAGGCAACGAGCTTACCTCCACGCACGTCCCGCAGATAGAAAAGACACTTTAGAGCATATACAGGATTTTCATCATATGCTTTCTTAAAGAGAAGGATTGCATCTTCATCACTTCTGGAACGATATGCACCACCAAGAGCAAACATATCTAGAAGTGCATATTTAGTACTCTTTCGAGTAATAGCACCATTTTCAGTATAAGTAAGATTAGCAATATTCTTTAGTCCATTTAGAA
>CAZFXB010000270.1:0-2641 GCA_964522835.1 uncultured Oscillospiraceae bacterium | reverse complement strand
AGATTGCGATGCACTGGTGCAAATTTGGTGGTCTGTACGCAGCCCTTAAACCCCGCCATTCTCTCAATTTCAAACAAAAAGGAGACCTTCTTTTGGAAATCTACTTGGACAATGCGGCCACCACAAAGCCTTGCGGGGCGGCGGTGGCGGCCATCACGAATGCCCTGACAGAAAACTGGGGCAACCCCTCTGCGGCCCATCAGCGGGGCCTTTTGGCGGAAAAGGCCATGAAGCAGGCCAGGGAGCAGGTGGCCTCTGCCCTGGGCTGCCCTCCGGGTCAGGTATTTTTCACCTCCGGGGGTACGGAGGGGGACAATTTCGCCGTGTTCTCCGTGGCGCAAAAGTACCACAAGCGGGGAAAACACATCATCACCACCGCTGTGGAGCATCACGCTGTGCTGAATCCCATCCGGCATCTGGAGTCCCAGGGCTTTGAGGTTACCTATCTTGTCCCTGAAGAAGACGGAACCATCTCCCGGCAGCAGCTTCTTTCTGCCCTTCGGAAGGATACCATTCTGGTGTCCATTATGATGGTGAACAATGAGACCGGGGCGGTCAATGACATCGCCTCCCTCTCCAAGCTGACCCACACCCGATCCCAGGCGGTCTTCCACACCGATGCGGTGCAGGGCTTTTTGAAGGTGCCCTTCCGGGCTACTTCTCTTGGGGCGGATATTATCACCGTTTCCTCTCACAAAATCTGCGGCCCCAAGGGCTGCGGCGCAGTGTATGTGGACAAAAATCTCCACCTGCCCCCCTTCCTCTACGGCGGCGGCCAGGAGAAAAATATGCGCTCGGGCACAGAAAACGTGCCCATGATTCTGGGGTTTGGCGCTGCCTGTCAGGAGGCGGCGAAAAATCTGCCGGAGAAGCTCCAGCACATGAACGGGCTGAAAAATCGCTGTCTGGAGCTGATTTCGGAGCAGGTTCCCCAGGCCGTGCTGCTGGGCAGCCATCAGGCCCCCCATATTATATCCCTGGCGGTGCCCGGGGTTCGTTCTCAGGGGCTTATTGGGGCCTTGCAGGAGAAGGGAATCTACGTTTCCGCCGGATCTGCCTGTGCCCGTGGCCACCGGAGCCACGTGATGGAGGCCATGAACATTGCTCCGGAGCTAATCGACGGCTCTATCCGGGTCAGCCTCTGCTATGACACCAACCTGGAGCAGATCGAAGCCTTTGCGGTGGGCCTCCGTGAGGCGGTGGATCAGCTGACATGAGAAAAAATATAAAGCTCCTTTCCCTGCTGATGGTATTTCTTACCCTGCTGGGCTGTACCCTGCCTGTGGAGTCTGCCCCGGCGGCAGAAGCAAAGTCCTATTCCCTGTCCAGCATTCCGGAATACGCAGGAGAGCCTTATGTGGAGCTGAACGGAAATGTGCCTGAGTTTGCGGAGGAGCTGTTTACCACCCAGTCCTACGAATTCTACACCGACCTTGACCAGATCGGCCGCTGTGGTGCCTGCTACGCCAACATTGGCCCGGATCTGATGCCCACGGAGGAACGAGGCTCCATCAGCTCCGTCCATCCCTCCGGCTGGGTTCAGGCCCAGTATGACTGTGTGGATGGGAAAAATCTTTTTAACCGCTGCCATTTAATCGGCTATCAGCTCACCGGGGAGAACGCCAACGACCATAATCTGATTACGGGAACCCGGTATCTCAATGTGGAGGGAATGCTGCCCTTTGAAAATCAGGTGGCAGAATATATCCGGGAAACGGGCCATCATGTGCTCTACCGGGTGACCCCCATTTTCGAGGGCAGTGATCTGGTGGCCTCCGGCGTAGAGATGGAGGCCCAGAGCGTGGAGGATGACACCATCTCCTTCCACGTGTACTGCTACAATGTGCAGCCCGGGGTGGTCATTGACTACGCCACCGGAGAGAGCCATTTGGCAGAGCTGAATATAGAATCTGCTTCGGAAGATGCAACATACATATTAAATACCAACGGAAAGAAATTTCATCTGCCGGACTGTTCCAGTGTAGACACCATGAAGGAAGAAAACAAAGCGTCTTACACCGGCTCCCGGGAGGGGTTAATTGCCCAGGGCTATTCCCCCTGCGGCAGATGTAAGCCATGATTTTGTGCAAAAAACGACCGGTTCACGAAAGTGAACCGGTCGAAGCTTATATATATGGTTCTTATGCCTCGGGATCGATGAACTCGTCGGAATCCATGTAAGCAACAGCCTCCATACCGGCGATACGGCCGGAGTTGATGGCGTAGGACATGGTGGAGCCGGGATGATAGAAGCAGTAGGAATCAGCGAACACGGTAGCAGTGTCGGTGCCGCAGCCGTAGAAGCCGGGCATGGGGCACAGATCGTTGTCCAGAACCTGCATGTTCTCGTTGACCTGGATGCCGCCCAGAGAGCCGTAGCCGGAGGGGAAGTGGCGGGCAACATAGTAAGGAGCCTTGGTGAGGGGCTTGAGGAACTTAGCGGGCTTGGTGAACTGCCAGTCGTAGCCAGACTGAGTACCGTTGCACATAGCGTTGTACTCTTCGATGGTCTTCTTCAGGTTCTCCAGGTTCACGCCGGTCTTCTCAGCGATCTCCTCGATGCTCTGGCACTCGAAGAAGTTCTGCTCGGTGTTCTCGCCGTAGGAAACTTCCTTGTCCTCGGAAGCAAAGACGGAGTTTC
>CAZFXB010000269.1:0-2657 GCA_964522835.1 uncultured Oscillospiraceae bacterium | reverse complement strand
GGGCCCAGGGTATTTTTCAGATCTGCATAGCAAATTGCGGAGCAGATGGAGTCTGTATCTGGATTCTTATGGCCGATCACGCCAACGGTACGTGTTGTTTCCATATTTTAGCCCCTTTCTCTTTCAGACCTATATTCTAACATAGCTTTCAGAGAAAAAACAGAGGTATTTTGTAAAGTAAAGGGTTCAAATGGGCACAAATCATTCTTCCCATCTTTTATACGTACTGGTTCCACAGCCCATTTCGTCCAGATCCTCGGTGCTGTCCCGCCGGATTAGATTATTGTCTGCATCGTACACATCCCGAACTATGGTATAGGTGACGGTATCCCCGTCCACCTGAAGCTCGACTGCAAATCGCAGGTATAAGCCTTAAAGTCGGCCAGCACATCCTTGACAACTGCCAGCTTTACCGTCAGTGCCGTCAACGCTCGCTCCGACCGTTGAAAATAGAGTTCCACAATCTGCTTGTCAGTCATACACTTCCCTCCTTATGCGTCTCTACTATAATAGTCGAAAAAGATGAAGATTTGGTTTCACGGATAAAAAATTTCCCCCGAGAATTCTCAGAGGAAATTTATAAACCGCATATAATCTTACACGCCCACTGTCACGGGGCCATTTTCGTGGACATAACGAATTCCATGTTTCGTATCTTCCACCGTCAAATCACACTGGACGTTCTGGCTGGGATCCGGATGCCCCTCCCAAAGGTGATACAGGGTAGGCAGGAACCGGGGCCACATGGCAGCCTCATACTCGGAGTGATGGGCCCCGTCGGCAGGATCCGGGGCAGATGTAGGATCGGCCAGCACAAAAGCCGGAGGCTCAGAACACCGGGTATTGACCACCGAGGATACGATGTGATTACAGCCCCCTTCGCAGTCCTCCCACTGGTGGATGGTGGAATCTACAAATTCCCCCTTATTGTTAAAGACACATTCCATAATCACATGGGAAAGATGACTGGTAAAGAAGTAATCCTCCAGTTTCATCCGGTTGATCTGAATGCCATCGCCCCCAAACACAGGCTTCCCCGGCACCATGGCCTCAGAGATCATGTGGGCAGAGTTTACAAACCCGTACTCCCAGGGGGTACGAACCCAATTAAAGCGCTTGTGGGAGCCCGGAGCCCAGAGATAATAGCCCTTTTCCATATTGGCCCACCACCAGTCCATCATTTTGGCAGTGACACCGGGGAGAAAATGCTGGGCCTGAGTGCCGATGATATAGCCCTTTTCCTTGGCGGTCTGGGTCAGCTCCAGCTCCGGATAGGCAGGCGTGGGCTTCGGCAGTGGGGTAAATTCCAGGGTGGGCACATGAATGTTTTCCTGAAAGGGCATATAGGTCTGCCCGGCGTTGGGGGTGTATGTCATAGAGATCGCTCCATTCTTTTTTTCTTTTATTGTACCACAGCCTGGCTTTCTTCGCCAATATCCGGTTTGGAATAATTCATAACTTGTGGTTATAGAAAAAATCTGCTGCGTTTACACGCAGCAGATTTAAAAGATTCTCTATTAGGGATTAGCCAGAGCAGCTGCAACCTCGGCAGCCAGGTTGGACTCTTCCTTCTCGATGCCTTCGCCGGTCATAAAGCGGGTGAACGCCTTAACGGTAACCTTACCGCCCAGCTCCTTAGCAACAGCAGCAACGTGCTTCTCAACGGAAACGCCCTTCTCCTTGACGAACTCCATCTGCATGAGGCAGTTCTCCTCATAGTACTTGCCCAGCTTACCGAGAACGATCTTCTCTTTCACCTGCTGGGGCTTGGAAGCCATCTTGGGATCGTTGTCCATCATAGCCAGCTGGATTTCCTTCTCCTTCTCCAGGGTCTCAGCGGAAACATCAGCCTTGTCCAGGAAGTTGGGGTTCATTGCGCAGATCTGCATTGCAACATCCTTGCCCAGCTCCTCAACCTTGTCAGCCTCGATGCCCTCGACTTCCATGTTGACCAGAACGCCAACCTTGCCGCCGGCATGGATATAGCCAACGGAAACGCCGGTCTCGTAACGGACAAAACGACGGATCTGGATGTTCTCACCGATGGCCAGGATCTTGTCATTGGTGATATCGGTAACGGTGCGGTCGGTGCCGGGATAGGTGCAAGCCTTCAGAGCCTCTACGTCAGCGGGGTTCTCCTTGGCAATCACAGTAGCAACATCCTTAACGAAAGCCTGGAACACATCGTTCTTGGCAACGAAGTCGGTCTGAGAGTTGACCTCAACCACTACGCCGATGCCGTCGATGGACAGAGCATAGGAAACGCCTTCAGCAGCAACCTTGCTGGCCTTCTTCTGTGCAGCAGCCATGCCCTTCTCACGGAGCCACTCTACCGCCTTATCCATATCGCCGTCGGAAGCAGCAAGAGCCTTCTTGCAGTCCATCATGCCGACGCCGGTCATTTCACGGAGCTTCTTAACATCACTTGCGGAAATAGCCATGATTGTAACCTCCTAAATATTCGTTATAAATCTGAACTTATTCAGCAGCGGGAGCCTCGACAGCCTCAGCCACGGGAGCAGCCTCGGTGGTGTCTTCGCCCTGCTTGCCTTCCTGCACGGCATTAGCCATGGTAGCGGAAATCAGCTTGATAGCACGGATTGCGTCATCGTTGCCGGGGATCACGTAGTCGATCTCATCGGGATCGCAGTTGGTGT
>CAZFXB010000268.1:0-2659 GCA_964522835.1 uncultured Oscillospiraceae bacterium | reverse complement strand
ATAACCTTCCGGAATGCAACATCTATGTGATGGCTTATTACCCCAGCCAGGAGAACACCTTCCGCCCCAACGCACTGGTAGATCAGTGCAATATTTGGGTGGAAGAACTGGCAAAGGAGTTGGAATTGAATTTCGTTAACGTGTCTGACGTTTTGAAGAATGAAAAAGGTTATCTTCAGGACGATTTTTCTGCGGACGGAATCCATCTTACCGATGAGGCATATCGCTTGGTATACGCTGCACTGAAGGAAACAATTTTGGAGTCTGTTCATTTGAAATAAAAATTCTCCTACGCCGAACGATCGTATGATCCCCCCTCGGAATCGCTGTATGGTTGTGCAGATGTATAATTTAAGCAGGACGATTTCGTTTCAGAAATCGTCCTGCTATTTATTTTCCCTTTTCCGCCAAATCCCGCACCCACTGGGTCATTTCCGCAATGCCCTCGTCGGTCATGGGAAAGGTCTCCTCCCCGTCCATTTCACTGAGCTCATAGCACAGGGGGCCGTACCAGTACTCCCCCCGGATGGTTTCCTCCTCCACATTGGGGGAAAGCTTAAACCGCATACCCTTGTAGCTTCCCAAAAAGATATTGTCATTGTGAAACGACATATAATTTGGTACATAAAGATCCGGTATATCCATAAAAACCTCTCCTTACAATACAATGTTCAATCCCAGCAGCTTTGCAAAATCCAGGGCCTGGGTGGAATTTACCGTCACATTTTTCAGCTGCTCCAAGCTCCAGGTGGCTCCTTCAATATTGGAATCGGAAAAATCGAAGCCCCCCAGACTGGCCCCCGAAAAATCACATCGGGTAAAATTACACTTCTCCACAGTGGTTTTGGGGCATTTGCACCGGGCAAGAGAGCCTCCGGACAGATTGCACTGGGAAATTCGGATAAACTTCAGCGTGCAGGCCGTAATGTTCATATACCGGGCCCCACAGCGGGTAAATTCGCCCCCGTTGATGATGCAGCCGGAGAACACAGTCCCCATCATGCGGCAGTCCACAAAGGAAAGCTTCTTCATACCACAATCGAGAAAGCTGCTTCCGGACAGATCACAGCCCTCAAACACCACATCCTCGAAGCCGGTGCCGGAAAAGCGGCAGTCCGTAAAGGTGCAGTGAGAAAACCGGCAGTTTTTCAGGTCAACTGCGCCAAGGGAAAGCTCCGGCACATCCTCGCCGGAAAATTGCAGCCCCCGAAGGTCATACTCCTCCCGGCCCGCATTTTCCAGCACTTCACTGAGCTTTTGCATCCTGATATGCCTCCGAAACCATGTCGTTGAAGCCGGAAATAAATGCCTCGTTTTGCTCCGGGGTGCGCTTGCTGGGGCCTTTCAGCCTTCCCCCGCCCCGACGGATCCGGGTGGCCTCTGCCCGGGCAGCCAGCAGCCCCTCGATATTCTCCTCGGTGTACCGCATCCCGTTCTGGTCAATGACCCGGGCTCCCTTCGTAAGACACATGGCCGCCAGACCATAGTCCTGGGTCACCACCAGATCTCCCTTTTGAAGCCGGGACACCAGGCAGAAATCCGCACTGTCTGCCCCCTTGCTGACCACAATGGTCTCAGCTCCATGGCGCTTTATCTGGTGGGCCGTGTCACAAACCAGAAAGCTCTCTACATGACGGCGGGAGGAAATCTTCAGTGCCTGATTCACCACCGGACAGCCGTCCGCATCAATATACAGCCGGAAGGGGGCGTTTTTCGGCTTCCGGGGTTTATTCGCCTTCTCCACCGCCTTCTTATACTGGGCGGCGTGGGCCTCATCCATGGGAAATACCACCTTGCTGGCCCGCATGGATTCATCCCGGTTCCGCTTAAAGCTGACCCGAATCAGGAATTCTCCGTGCTGGGGACAGGAAGCAATCCAGTTGCTCCGGCCCGGCTCCGGGAAAATGGGGTCTGTGTGGGTGGTGGTGGCTCCACAATGGGGGCACTTGGTATCGATGATCCGGGGATCCGCCATCATCTCATCATAGCCTTCGAACCGGGTATAGTTTGCATACCGGAGGCAGTCTAAAAATGCCTGATCGCCATCGCCCTCAAAATACTTGAGATAATCAGGATATTCCTCCATGCCCTTTTCAATATCAATATGCTTTGCCACCTCGGCGGTATAGGCCGCATCGTTCAGACCGTCGTGGTAGCTGTCCTCCACGGTAAGACCGAAAAAGTCCACCGCAAAGCTGAGGCCCCGAACCACGTTGCCGGGATCAAATTGCTGATTAAACATGATCTGCAAATTATAATACCGGTCGGTAAAGCTGGTGTCCAGGTGATAGAAGCTGAGGTTCTGCCGCAGAATGGGGATATCGTTAAAGCCCCAGGTCAGAAGGATGGGATCCTCCCCGCAGAATGCCCGGAAGCGTTCCATGGCATTCTGGAAGGTCTCTCCGTTTTTCACATCCTGCTTGGTGATTCCCGTCAGCTTGGAGATTCGGGGAGATAAAATTTTATACTGCTGAAGACAGCAGGTGGCCTTGAACCGTTCTCCCGTTTCCACCTTCACCGCTCCGAGCTGAATGATCTCAAAGGGCAGGGTGGTGCAGAGCCGGATGGCCAGTGGTGAGTCGGCGGACAGGGGCTGGTTCCACTCCATGTCCAGTACGATCATTGACAAATGGGTTCACTCATTTCCTATAGTTTTTTC
>CAZFXB010000267.1:0-2674 GCA_964522835.1 uncultured Oscillospiraceae bacterium | reverse complement strand
TCCCTCAGTCAGCTACGCTGACAGCTCCCTTTACACAAGGGAGCCTCTGGCGGGTACAAATTTGGTGGTTTGTACGTAATCCTTGAACCCCACCATGTCATACCGAGTCAGTTCGAAAACTGGCTCGGGACCGAAGGGAATGCCTGTGGTAGAATCCGTAATCCCCTTAGTACCCGGTATAGATTGCCACCCCGCCAGTCCATACCCGATAACCGAACATTTCGAAATGAACATATTGTTCAAAAACGCTCCCCATAATTTGTTCAAGTAAACAAATTGAACCACAGGTATCAAAGAGCTATTTGACAAATACAATGGAATGGGCTATATTTATGGTGTAAAGGTGCCTATAATTGGGCATCGGTTGAATTACGGGTAATTGAAATGGAGGAATACATAATGGCAAAGGCAGATATTCTGTTTGATAAAACAGAGTTTGTGCTCCGGATGGCTGACAAACAGGCTATGACTATGAACATCCGGGCCGATCAGATCACCACCATCAGCATTCAGCCCACCATGGTCAAAAAGCTGTTTAAGAAGGTGGAGTCTGAGGTCATCATCATCAAAATGAAGGGCGGCGCCGGCCCTGGCCCCGGCGGCGACGGTATGCCCATCCAGAAGGAGGCCTTCGAGGCTAAGGAGAAGGGCTCCTGGGAGAAGTGCAAAAAGCAGATGATTACATTTGCAAAGAACAACAACATTACCCTCCACGAGGAGAAGGAAATGTGGACTCCCCCCCAGAACATGGGCGGCGGTGGCCCCATGTAAAAAATTCTGGGCTGTTGCTTCGGCAACAGCCCATTTTACAGGTGTTTTTTATGATAGACCCATACAATAAAATCTTAGCCGAGCTGCAAGCACTTGGTCAGGGCATTGTGGCCATAGACGGCCGCTGCGGCAGTGGAAAAACCAATCTGGGCAACTTCTTAAAGAAAAATCTCTCTTGCAATATTGTCCACATGGATGACTTTTACCTGCCTCTTCCCCGCCGGGAGGAGCACTGGCGGGAGCATCCGGGGAAGAACATGGATTTTGATCGTCTGATTCAGCAGGTGCTGGAGCCTGCCGCCCAAGGTGTGCCCATCCGCTTTGCCCCCTTTGACTGCGCTGGGGGTGACTATGGACAGGAGATTTTGCTCTCCCCCAAGCCCCTTACCATTCTGGAGGGCAGTTACAGCCAGTTTCCCCTCCTCCGGCCCTACTACAATATAATGTATTTCCTGACCTGCTCCCCGGAGGTGCAAAAGCGGCGGCTTCAAAGTCGGGAGGGTGCAAAATACCCCATGTTTCAAGCCCTTTGGATTCCCCTGGAAGAAAAGTACCTGGCCCTGTATCCTCCGGAAGGAGCCGTGGTGGACACAGGGGGGCTGTTTTAAGCTTTTTCTTGACATTGCCCTTTCTTTTTGTTACTCTGTTTTAGTATGCGAATTGTTGAAAAAGAGGCGATTTCTTTGAATTATCGTGAACTTTATGAATCCAAAAAAGGCACCATTCAGGATGCCCTGGATCTGCTCCGGGACGGGGATGTGATCTCCGGCGGCGGTGAGCTCTGCGAGCCGGTACAGTTTTATGAGAATTTTCACAAGGCGGCGGTACATCTACAGGACATCGAGCTGCTGAAGGGCAAACGGGGCAGCGGTTATGTCTACCCCTTTATGGAGATGGAGGAGCTGAAGGGGCGGCTTCACATGGTGTGCCATCTGTATGACGGTGCCCTCCGGCAGGCGGACAAGCTGGGCCTGGCTTCCCACCTGCCCTCCAACCTGCACGATATGATGCAGCGCCGAACGGAATACAAGCCCGTGATCCACAAATTTGTCTCTGCCGCCACCAGCATGGATGAGGATGGCTATTTCACTGTGTCCGGCTGTGGCATGTGGGAAGAATGCGCCTATGCCCACGCCCAGACCGTGATTCTGGAGGTAAACCCCAACCTGCCTAAGTTTAACGGCTGTCTCCGGATCCCTGTGGATAAGGTGGATCTCATTGTGGAGGTGGATTATCCCGCCACCACCTATAATGTCCGCAGCGTCCCCTCGGAGACAGACCTTATCATCGGAGGCTATGCATCCGATTTTGTCCACGATGGAGACTGCATTCAGCTGGGCCTGGGCGGTATGCCCGATGCGGTAGGCAATTCCTTCTTCGACAAAAAGGAGCTGGGCCTGCATACCGAGCTTTATACCCCCGTTATGGGTGATTTGATCGAAGCCGGCGTCATTACCGGCTCCCGGAAAAATATTGACACTGGGAAGCACGTGGGCAACTTTATTCTGGGTGACAAAAAACTCTATGACATTATGGAGCATGACCCCAATGTGCTCTTCCGGCAGGCTTCCTACACCAACGACCCCTTTGTAATCGCTAAAATCGACAATATGGTGTCCATCAACACCGCCATGGAGATCGATCTCACCGGGCAGATCTGCTCCGAGTCTATGGGCCCCAGGCAGTATTCCGGCACAGGCGGTGCCTTTGACTTCGCCTTCGGCGTACAGCACTCCAAGGGAGGCCGGGGCATTATCGCCATGGCTTCCACCGCCAAGGGCGGCACCATCTCCAAAATCAAGCCCATTCTCACCCCCGGTGCAGTGGTGACCATTTCAAGAAATGTGGCAGACATTATCATCACCGAGTACGGCGTGGCTTATATGCGGGGCCGCACCGTTCG
>CAZFXB010000266.1:0-2684 GCA_964522835.1 uncultured Oscillospiraceae bacterium | reverse complement strand
GATCCCACCCGTGGCACCTCCACCTACACCCAGGAGCAGCTGGATTCCTGGAGCGATTGGGCTGACGCTGATCTCGACTACAGCCGTGTTATCTCCAACAAGGTGCTCCTGAAGGCTCAGGACGATGAGTACACCTCTATTATGAGCGACATCGAGACCTTCATGGACGAGATGACCGTGAAGTACATCACCGGCGAGTACAGCTTTGACAACTACGAGACCGACTTTGTTCAGGCACTGAAGGACATGAACGCTGAGCGGATCGTGGAGCTGTATCAGGAGGCTTACGACTACTACAACGCATAAAGCGTAGAACATGAAAAGGCCGTGTATCCATTGCGATACACGACCTTTTTGTATGCAGCAGTTTTCGGCGAATGGGTACAACCAGCCAGTTTCGCACCCGCCAGAGGCTTCCCCTTGAGGGGAAGCTGTCAGCGTTAGCTGACTGATGAGGTGTACACGATATCTTTTAACCAACTGTTTTCTTGCTTTAGGCCCGGGTAACACCTCATCCGGCGGCTCCGCCGCCACCTTCTCCTCAAGGAGAAGGCTTCTGGCGCTGCCGCACTGGTGCTGAACAAGGCAGCTTTTACTTTTTACCTGCCTTTTACCCCTGCGCTTTCAGCACCCGGATATCCTGCCCCAAAAACAGCAGGTTTTGATATTCACCCAGCAGCCGGGAGGCAATCTGGGGGGTATATCGCCGTGAGATATCGCCCAGGCTCAGATTTGTGGAAATGATGGTAGGCTTTCCATCCAAAATCCGACCATTTATAATGCTGTAAAGGGCGGGAGAGACGAAGGCAGTCTGCATCTCCGTGCCCAAATCGTCCAGAATCAGGAGGTCACATTCCATGACCCGCTGGGCGTTTCGCTTTTCCTCCAGATCCGCTGTGCCGAATTTCTGTTTTTCCAGACAGGAAAACACATGGATTGCCGTATCGTAAACCACAGAATACCCCAGGGATACCACCTGTCTTGCAATGCAGGCAGACAGGAAGGTTTTGCCCAGTCCTGTGCCGCCGTTCATCAGAAGGCTCCGGGAGTGAAGATTAAACTTCCGGGCATAGTTCACAGCGATCTCGTAGATGATCTCCATCTGCTCCCGGGGCGAAATGCCCAGAGTGGGATCTCGGACGGTAGAATAGTAGTCCAGAGAGAAATCATCAAAGCTGCCCAGCGAAGAACTGAGCAGACTGGTCAGCTCCTTCCGCTGCTCCTCCTGACAGTATTTCTCCAGGCAGGAGCACATTTTTTCGCCCACATAGCCCGTGTCGCTGCATTTTTTGCACATGGGCCCCTCGGTGAGATAGTCAGCCCCATAGCCCGCTGTCACCAAAATGGCATTCCGCTCCCGCTGGAGGGCCAGATTCTTCTGCCGCACCTGGGCCACGGCCTGGGTGGGATCCTCTCCATACCGAAATGCCTGGGCCATCACCTCTGCCATGGTACTGCGGATTTGATTGTCCAGCTGCTGAACCTTGGGATACTGGTCATAGATCCGCTGCTGCCGCTGGCGCTGGCTAAGCCGATGCTGCTCCACAGCCTCGGCATATCGGGCCCTTGCCCGGGCTGTGACTTCTTTTTCGTAACCCATGGGATCACTCCTTCAAGCTGTCCCGGAACCGCTGTAGACTGCTGACCGCAGCCCGCTCGTTTGCACCGGGAACAAAATTGCTTTCAGCCCCAGCGGGCTGCTTCTTATTCTCCTGATTCACCTGCTGGGGGGTATGTAGATTCTTCTCGTGCCAGTTCAGCAGGATCTTGTTCATGTACCGCCAGGCCAGCTTTCCGGTGCCAAGCACCGTCTTATCATAGGCCAGTTTGATGGTATCTACATCGAATCCCATCTGGAGCCAGGAGCGGATATACTCCTGCTCCGAATCTGCCAAAGGCCGATCAAGGCCCATGAGTTTTTTTACCTTGCTCTCCGGTGCCAGCTGGCTTAGATCATGGCTGATATACTTGGACGCCTGTTCCAGCGTCACGATTCCCCGATTTGCCCAGTCGTAGCATTCCTTTTCCAGGGTACGCATACTCATGGTACGGGATCCCCCATGGGCCTTGTTATAGTATTCGATTTTCTGGAGACAGTGGGTCAGGGCCAGAGTCACCACCTCGGGGGGCAGCTTTAAATAGTCCCGCAGGGACAAGAGGGTTTTCAGCTCCTCTGTGGTGAGGATCCGCCCCATCCGGCGGCTTACCTCTCCCTGCAGGAGCTGGAAGCTGGGATCCTGGGCGGAGAATGCAGTGACCTGCTCCCCGGTATACACCGGGGCCTGATCCTTTTCGAACCGAAGTCTGGGCACAGCAGCCTCCAGAAGCCCCAGCCGCTTCAGCAGGGTCTCTGCCCACTCCAGCGTTTGGGCCGGCATCCGCAGCTCCCGCTGGGCTTCCTTCAAAGATATATCCCCGGTGGATTTGATATACAAATAGACCAGGGCCGCATCCCCGTTCCCCGCACTGAGCAGCTTCATAATCTCCTGGGGTGTCAGGGTAATATAGTCAAGGGTCAATGTTCTTCCTCCTGTTTAGTCCTCCAAAAATTCATTTTCCACACTAATTTCCTGAGCCATATCCTGGGTGCCAAAATAATAGTCCATAATATCCCGGGCTACTGAGGCGAAGTTACTGCCGCTGGCACCATGCTCCACGTAGATGGAGATGGCGATTTCCGGATT
>CAZFXB010000265.1:0-2690 GCA_964522835.1 uncultured Oscillospiraceae bacterium | reverse complement strand
GCAGAAGGCCGTACAGCAGCCCGGAGACGAGACCGTAGGTGCCCAACTCAAAGGTCATGGAGATACCCATGGGGAAAATCACCGGCATACCGAAGATGATATAGCGGAGGAGCGGGGCCACCAGGCCCACCAGGGCACCCCAAAGGGGGCCGCAAAGAAAGCCGCAGAGCAGCACGGGGATGTGCATGGGAAGAAGCATATTGCCGATCTGTTGAATTTGCCCCGTCAGGAGGGGCAGAACAAGACATAGCCCCAGACATAGACCAGACGAGACCAGCTTTTGAACCTTGGTCATAGGAACACTCCCTTTAATTTGTTTCGGTGGTGTCAAGAATACCGCCGTGGGTCATTTTTCGATAGAGGATCAGAATTACCAGCAGGTCAACGGCAGAACCAAAGTACCAGGCCCAGAACATGCCCGTATAGTGGTGTAGCACGGAGAGAGAAAGCAGATAGCTCATGCTGATCCGGATGGCAAAGTCCAGCAGAGTGACAGCCAGGAAGTGATTTACCCGGCCTACGCCCCGGAGCAGGCCACCGCCTACGATGATGAAGCAGATCAGCAGATAGTCTGGGGAGATGATATGGAGATAGTCTTTGCCCACTGCGATTACGCCCGGATTCTCCTCAGCGTTTACAAACAGGCCCACCAGCTGTCCTGGGAAGACCTGGAGGATGAATAGGGCAACGACGGTGAAGGAAAAGATGATGCCGATGGAAGCGTAGCAGCCCTGCTTCACACGAAGACGCTTTCCGGCGGCGTAGTTCTGAGCGGCGAAGGAGGAGAGGGCGGTGCCGATGGTATTAAAGCACATATAGACAAAGTTGTGAATCTTAGAAGCTGCTTCATAGCCGGCCATAAAGGTTTCACCGTAGGAATTAACCAGGGTTTGCAGAATGGTGTGGCTGACAGCCACGCAGCACTGCTGAATGATGGCGGGGAGCGAAAAGTGGCACATTTCCCCCAACAGCTTTCGGCTAAAATTGGGAGCCTCTGGCAGATGAAGCTCGGTTTTTGTTTTCCGCAGAAGTACGGCCACAGACAGCCCGGCAGAGACAAATTGGGAGATGGCAGTGGCCCATGCGGCTCCGGCTACGCCCATGTGCAGGGGCCCCACAGCGATGTAGTCCAGGACAACATTCAGCAGGGAACTGACCAAAAGGAAATAGAGGGGCCGCTTAGAGTCCCCTAAGCCTGTAAATACAGATGTGGTGGTGTTATATACAAAGTTTCCGATGACACCAAAGGCGTAGATGGCCAGATATGTGCTGCCGTCCTTCAGTACAGAGTCCGGGGTGCCCAGCAGGGAAAGAATTGGCCGGGCCAGCAGGACACCGCCCCCGCCCAGCACAATGCCCAGGGTGAGGAGGGCGATAATGGCGGTGGAGATGGCGGTTTTTAGATCCTCCATCCGGCGGCTGCCGAAGAGCTGGGCAATGACAACGCTGCAGCCCATGGAGGCACCTGTGGCAATGGCGATGTAAATGAGGGTGATGGGATAGGCTGCACCGATGGCGGCCAGACCGCTTTCGCCGCAGAACTGGCCCACGATCATGCTGTCAGCCAGGTTATAAAACTGCTGTAGTGCCATACTCAGCAGCAGGGGAAGGGAAAAACGCCAGATCACGGAAAAAGGCTTTCCCTGGGTTAAATCATTCATGGAATCACGCTCCTAAAGTGTATGAAACTATTATATCAGAGCATTGTAACAACCGGAAACGTTATTTGAATAAATACGCTACAACGATATGTTGTGACCAAAGAATGACAGTGAATAAGAATCACTATAAAAGTAAGGGAATGTATTGACAAATGGGAAATAGCATGTTAAGTTGTAGGCAGAACATGGAAGGGGGATAAGAATATGACCATTGAGAATGACAAGAAAAATCAGATGCGGGGGGAAAGACGATGATGGATGCAAAAAAGGTTCAGAAAAATGGAAAAATCAAAGCAGAGGGGCGGTTTATCTCATTGGAGTATTCCTCCTGGCCTTGATTTTCGTGTTGGTGGTGCTTATGATGCCAAAACAGGAGCACGGAGACAGGGAACTGCTGCTTGCGGATGTTTTGACAGAGAACAGGTTGGAGCGGGCTGGTTTTGTAGAATCGGTGGAGGCTGTGCTGGGGACGGATTACCTTACATATATGGATAATCTGTCCGCAGGGTTTGAACGAAATAACTGGGAAGAACTGATGTTCCCTATGGAGGGGGCAAAGGCCTATGTGGTTTTCCACAATAAGCCCCAGGTGGAAGAGATCAAATCCGTGAGTTTTGTGCTGAATGGGGATCTGGATGAGCAGGGCTGGTATGATTTGACCCAGCGGGTTACGGAATCCCTGTCGGACAGAGCCGAACGGGTAGAGAACAGCAGCCATTTTTATTTCGATGGCGGGGAAATCTGGCTGGATTTTGGCCCGGTGGATCAAAGCGAGATTCAGGTACACGCCGACGGCACCAGCAGCTATGCCGGTGTGATCGGTGCCATGGGCACCCGGATTGAAACGATTTGGGTAAGTTTCGATTGAGTGTGTCGTAGTTTCGGGGCATTGGGGACGGCCTCCAGACGTCCCGCTGGCAGCAGCTTTCTGTTTGCACAGATTCTACTGATATGCACCGGTGCGGAAGCACCATGCCTCCCTTGTTAAAGGGAGGTGGGCCGCCCACAGGCGGCTCGGAGGGATTGTGC
>CAZFXB010000264.1:0-2692 GCA_964522835.1 uncultured Oscillospiraceae bacterium | reverse complement strand
GTGGGCAATATGCTCCACGATGCGGTGGTGGAATTTCAAATGGATGGCACGGATTTTTTGAACCGTTTTATCCAGTCCGATGTTGCCGAGCAGATCGAAAGCGGCAATCCCAAATACATTGCGGGCAAAAGCGGTTTGGAGCTGTTTCTGGAAGTCATGGAAAAGACTACGGGCAATTCTTACAATACAGAGCTGATCGAAAGCTATGACCGTAGCCCCGTTTATTGGGTCGGCTGGATGCTCATTCATTATCAGTGGTACTCCGGTCGCTCCTTCAAGAGCATTTTGGATACCGTTCCCTACGAGGAGCTTCTGGGGCTTTACGGAACGCTCCACGAAGCGGATATTCAAAAGAGCTACGAAGTCATGGATGCGCACTTTGCTTCCAGCGAAAGCCGCTTAAAAATGGTGAGAAAGCAATGCGGTTTGACTCAGGATGCCCTGGCAAAGGAATCCGGTGTGTCTCTGAATACCATTCGTGCTTATGAGCGGAAAAGCAAAGACCTGAATAAAGCACAGATCGACATTATCATGCGGCTTGCCAAAGCTCTGAAATGTGAAGTCACCGATCTCCTTGCATAACATATAAAAAGACCTGTCCTTTTTTGAGGGCGGGTCTTTTTATGGGGGACGAACCAGAGTGTGGGGAATCATACAAAAAAACGCCCCGCAGGGCGTTTTTGACGATTCTGGGCGGGCCGATTGGGGAGGGGGATGTATGTTTGAGATGATGCCAATCGGCCCGGCCCTTAGCACGGTATACACCGGCCTAATCAAAGGAGAACGGTCATCTCTAAAGCTACCTGACAGTAGAGATTGCGATCTAGGGTCAGTATACCGCAATATGTTCATTTTGTAAAGTGATATTTGTTCCTTTTGTGATGTTTTTGAAAAAATCCACGGATTTCACAAAAAGTTGTTTCGAAATTGTTTCAAACTGCAAAAGAGACTTAATATTTCAGAGGATGAAAGCTGGCCCTGACTCCGAGGAACCGGAATCAGGGCCAGCAATGCGATTATGTTTCATCCATACACTGTTCCACTGCGGACTGGGGGATATCTTCGCCAATGGAGGTGATGTTCAGTCGGTCAAAGCCCAGAAGAACCAGCAGGACGATTATGGTTACCACCAGAGCCCGCAGGGCCAAAAACCGTATGCTCTTTTCTTTGTGGTTCAAAGCGGTCCCTCCTGGGTTGGAATTTCTACGGGCCCTATCATACACCAAAGAATGGTTGTCCGCAAGGCTTTTTAAGGGAAGTTCATAAAAGTTTAAGATTTCCCGGATAGATCAGCTGTTTTTCTGACCCTTTTTGGACTCAAAGTCCTGATTCAGGAGCCACTCACAGATGAAGGATACGATGATGCCTACAATAAGACCAGTCTGGGGGTTGGTCACTGCCAGTACGCCGCCGATGAGACCGGCTACACCACGCTGGGTATTGTTTTTGCACAGGCCCAGAGCCACATAGAAGCAGCCGAAGGCCTGAATCATCAGGGTCAGGCTCATGGACAGGGGCAAAATGGGCTTAATGAGGGCCACCAGAGGCAGGATCAGACAGCAGATCCATTTCATCAGGTTGAAGGTGATGGCACCGCCGAAGAAGGAATACATATTCTCCTTGCCGGTTTTATACCGCTCGCAGACCGTCACCATCATGGCGCTCCAGAGGGGCCCGGACAGGGTGCAGGTGGGGCAGAACAGACTCTGGATTACGTTCCGGATGCCGCAGCAGATGTTGGTCAGGTTGGGGTTTACAGAAAGGGCCTCGTCCTGACGATAGTTTTTGGTGTCCTCCAGGAACTCGGAGCCGGTGATAATATCACCGAAGGAGATAATGTAGGCTACCACCGCCATTACAGCAGCGGAGGAGATCACATTCCAGGAGGGGAAGCCTACGCCAATCAGGCAAAAACTGGAGAATACCTGCTTCAGACCCGGCAGAGGATTAAAGAACAGGCCGTCGGACAGCACGTTTACCGGGGTAGAGATCTCGCCGGCCAGCATACCCACCACATAGGCCAAAAGCAGGGCAGGAACAAAGCCACACTTGCCCAGGAATTTGAGAATCTTGTGGCCCGGCTTATTCTTCTGCTTGGCAAAGCCCACGGAGAACAGCAGGAACAGGGCTGCCAGAACGCCAATGGAGAAGCTGATGGGGTTGCCATAGAAGCCCACGCCGCCGCTTTCCAGAGATGCAAAGCCGTATTTGCCGATGACAGCGGAGAAGCCTGCGCCAATAAGAATGCCCGCCTTGACGGAGACCGGAACCTTGTTGACCAGCTTTCCTGCCAGTCCCGTAATGCCCAGTACCAGATAGAGAATACCCAATATGAGCTGTAGCATAACAAGGGCCTGTATCCGCTCGGTGGTATCCGAGAAGCCCAGAAGCCAGGTGGTTACCAGAGGCAGGGCGGGGGTAATCCAGCCGCCGATAATGGGGTCGCCTACAATGTTTTGCAGTACGTACAGGAACTCATGGACACAGACGATGGCCAGCGCAATCCGGAAATCCAGTCCAAAAATATCCTGAAGATAGGCCACCGCAGACACGCCGGTTACAAAGACCACCATGGCCTGAATCATTTCCGGAATCTCCCAGGGGGCGTGAACAAAGGGGAGCCGAATGCGGAACATACCCAGTTTTATGGCGGGCTGCTCGGCACCGTCTGGCCGGTGGGCCTTTTTTGTCA
>CAZFXB010000263.1:0-2694 GCA_964522835.1 uncultured Oscillospiraceae bacterium | reverse complement strand
GCGTGGTCAAGGGCAAGAAAAACTCCCGTGCTGCCACCTCTGACTGGATGGAGATCGAAAAACAGCGTGGTATTTCCGTCACCTCCTCCGTCATGCAGTTTAACTACGACGGCTACTGCATCAACATTCTGGATACCCCCGGTCACCAGGACTTCTCCGAGGATACCTATCGTACCCTGATGGCTGCCGACTCCGCCGTAATGGTCATTGACGCAGCCAAGGGCGTTGAGCCCCAGACCAGAAAGCTCTTTAAGGTCTGCACCCTGCGGCACATTCCCATTTTCACCTTTATCAACAAGATGGACCGGGACGCAAGGGATCCCTTCGAGCTCTGCGAGGAGATCGAGCAGGAGCTGGGCATTGAAACCTGCCCGGTCAACTGGCCCATCGGCTCCGGTAAGGAATTCCAGGGCGTTTATGATCGGCCCTCCAGCCAGATTCTGTTCTTCTCCGATACCTCTTTTAAGAGCAAGTCCGGCTCTGAGCAGGTAAATCTGGAGGATCCCTATGTGGGCGAGCTGATCGGTGAGAAAAAGTGGCTTCAGCTTCAGGAGGAAGTGGAGCTGCTGGGTGCCGGTGCAGAATTTGATCTGGAGCGTGTTCGCAAGGGCGAACAGAGCCCCGTATTCTTCGGCTCTGCTCTGACCACCTTCGGTGTGGAGCCCTTCCTGAACGAGTTCCTGAAAATGACCCCTCCCCCTCTGGCCCGGAAGGCCGGAGATCAGGAAATCGACCCCTTCTCCCCGGATTTCTCCGCTTTTGTGTTTAAAATCCAGGCCAACATGAACAAGGCCCACCGGGACAGAATCGCATTTATGCGGATCACCTCCGGCAAATTCACCCGGGACATGGAGGTATTCCACGTACAGGGCAACAAAAAGCAGCGGCTTTCTCAGCCCCAGCAGCTTATGGCCGAGAGCCGTGAAGTGGTGGAAGAGGCATACGCAGGCGATATCATCGGCGTATTCGACCCGGGTATCTACGCCATCGGTGACACCCTCTGCACCCCCGGTAAGAAATTTAAATTCCAGGGTATCCCCACCTTCGCCCCGGAGCATTTTACCCGGGTCAGCCCCAAGGACACCATGAAGCGGAAGCAGTTCATCAAGGGCACCGAGCAGATCGCCCAGGAGGGTGCCATCCAGATCTTTAAGACCCCCAACACCGGTATGGAGGAGGTCATCGTGGGCGTAGTTGGTACGTTGCAGTTCGACGTGTTCCAGTACCGGATGAAGAACGAGTACGGCGTGGATCTCAGAATGTACAATCTGCCCTATCAGTACCTTCGTTTCATCGATGAGTGCCCCTGTGATCCCAAGGATCTGAACCTTTCCTCTGACGCAGAGCTGCTGGAGGACTACACCGGCAGAAAGCTGCTGGTATTCTCCAGCTATTGGGCCATCGACTTTATTTTGAAGAAGAACCCCGGCCTTCAGCTCAGTGAAACCCGGGAGGCAGACGAATAAACAAAAATGCCCACCCGCCGGTGGGCATTTTCATATTTTGCCTCCGTGATACGCACAAAGCTCCAACCCGTGGGTAGGGGCATGACTTGTCATGCCCGGCGAGAGAGGGCGCAATGACATACCATTTCCAGCGAATTCGCACAAACTTCCGTATTTTCCGGTAGGGGCGATTATCAATCGCCCGCCAGTATAGGGTGGGGTTAAGGACTGCGTACAAGCACCCAAATTTGCACCAATCTGAGCTTCCCCTGGGGGAAGCTGGCAGCCGTCAGGCTGACTGATGAGGGTGCAGGAAGCAGTTAGAAACTTCTACAGATTCAGGTAAATTTGTACCGTATCAATCCCTCATCCACCACCCTTCGGGGCGGTCCCCCTTCCCCCAGGGGAAGGTTCTGTGCAAGTCACCGTCCTTCTTCACTTTTCACCCCTACCTGCCTCGCCCCTCTCCGACCGCCTTTGGCGGCCAACTCTCCCCAACGGGGCGAGGCAGGGTGCTGCCGCACCAATACGCATCAGGATAGCCTGTGCAAAAACGCACACTGACACCATAAAAGAGTGTGCAAATTGGACTTTACCGTTTTCCATGAAAAACGATAAAATAAACCCAAATGAAAAGAAATTAGAAAGAGGTAGTATTTCCATGGCTTATACGTATGAAGACTACAAAAAGATGTATGCCGAGAAGAAGCGTACCCTGGAGCAGTGCCTGGATTTGATCGTTTCCGGCGATCATATCTGCTTCGGCAAGGACTGCAACGAGCCCCTGCTGTTCTGCCAGCAGCTTCACACCATCGCCCCCCGGGTGGAGGGTGTAACCGTGCTGAAGGGCCGTTCTGCCAACTTTGGCTTCCTCCAGAACGATGACATTAAGGGCCATATTCTGACCCAGTCCGCCTTCTTCTCCAAGGATTGGCAGAGACCCTTCGAGCTGGGCAACTGCACCTTTGTACCCAACGATCTCCGGGATCAGCCCATCTGGTACAATGCCGCCAACCCCAGAAACGTATATATCGCCGCCGTAACACCCATGGACGAAAACGGCAACTTCCAGGTCAACCTGTCCCAGATGTGGGAGAGAGACATTGATCCCCTGTCCTGTAAGAAGATCATCCTGGAGGTGAACAAGAACCTGAAAACCGTTCGTGGCGGTGTGGATATCAACATTGCTGATGTGGATGCCTTCTATGAGGCAGAGTATCCCATCTATGAGATCCCCGATGCCCCCTCC
>CAZFXB010000262.1:0-2699 GCA_964522835.1 uncultured Oscillospiraceae bacterium | reverse complement strand
GGTGCCGCTGACGGGACTCGAACCCGTACAGTATTGCTACCGGGGGATTTTAAGTTATTTATGGCATTTGGATTCGGCTGGAACGTAGTAGAATCCAGTGGAACTTAAATCAGTAAAAATAAACTTTCCTAAAACAAAAATGACGAATATAGTTCGAAAAATACAAGATAATCGAACATAATTGCGTATTTTAATGATTGGGAAGTTCTTTCGGGTCCGTCGCCAAAAATGACTGCCAGGAGGGATGTTGGAGGGATGCAACCTCAAATTCACCCCATTTTCTCGGATGCCATGTTAAAACTGCGCGCTCACGATGACCAATCAACGATAGAAAGGTTGATACAACCGTGAATAGAAAAAAGTATTATGAGCAGTATTATGCAGACTATCCGGATGTGGTTACGTTGCCACAATTCAGGCAAATGCTTGGAGGAATGGGAGAGGTTCAGGCTCGCAGACTGATGCAGGAAAACCGAGTGCAGCACTTTTATATCCGTGGAGAATATCTGATTCCGAAAAAGTGCATTATCGATTACGTGCTGAGCTCTCATTATGCTAAATACCGAGTCATACTTAAGTGTAGTATACCCATACCAGATTGAGCAAATATTATTGATTCAACGAAAATAATCCAAGGGGCCGTTCGTCACTCATGTAATTGTCCTATTGCTTTTATTGGCTCAAGTGCTATAATAAAGAAAACGTCGAATTGTAGGATTGAGGACTATATATGAGCAATAGAATAGATAAACCAAAGCGGTCTCCCGCAGAACTTATAGAAATGTTAAAAAACGAAAAAGGTATCACGTTTCAGTATATGGATCCTGTTGAGGCAGAGCATTATTTGAGTGATAGAAACAATTATCTTCGAACCGCATCTTATCGCAAGAATTATGATAAACACGAAACAGGTGAAAACGAAGGAAAATATATTCGGCTTGATTTTGCGTATCTTGTTGAGTTGTCTAAACTTGATATGTATCTACGGCGGTATTTGCTACAAATGTGTATCGATATCGAGCATTCGCTTAAGATGTTTATTGTTTCTGATATTGAATCAAACAAAGATGAAGATGGATATGGGATAGTAGACGATTTTTTGCATCAAAATCCAGATGTTTTGGGGAGTATTTCCAAAAAAGTCGACCCTGTTTTTACTGGAGATTTGATTGAAAAATACTTTCAGTTATGCTACGTGGCAGATCTCGCCAGCGGAAAGCTGCGTACAGAAATCCTAAAGGTGGATTGCCCCGTTTGGGTTTTAGCCGAGATTCTTGCATTTAAGGACTTTCTTAGGTTTACTGAATATTATGTGCACAGACACCCGGAACGAGTGAAAGTAAATTTCAAATTGTTGAATACTGTAAGAAACTTGCGAAATGCATGTGCACATAACAACTGCATTCTTACGTCATTGCGGCCCGGAGTAACGAAACCTACCGCCACTGTTTCACAACGTGTTTCAAAAATTCCTACTATTGCCAAGGAAGAACGAAAGAATAAATTGTCGTGTAGACCTTTGTTTGAAATTGTTTGTTTGCTTATGGAGTACGAACACTGGGTTTCAGAGCCGCTTAGATCAAGACGCCTGGATGAGCTCCAAAGATTCGCACATGGCAGGATGATTAGCCATGTGAAGTTCTTTGAGTGGAACCAGACTATCAGTACGTCCATTGCTTTTTTGCAAAAAACTATTGACAATTTCACCAAAAACGCATATACTAAGTAGGTAACCAAAAAACCGCTGAGGTTTTTGTGAGGGGGGCGTTAATGACGTTGCCCTCATTTTTCTGGTTATTAGGGGATATCAACTGGTATTTTCGACCACCAGACAGGATTTGAACTTAAAATTTGGTGTTTTGGGCCGATTCTGAGAGAGGTTTTCTCCCGGAATCGGCCTTTTTTGTTGCTTTTCTGAAAATTTGTTGGTTCTGCCTGGTTTCCACAAATAATTTCTGTAATATTGCCCAGCCCCGGGGTGTATCAGGTGATGCACCCCGGGGCTTTTTGCGTTCTACGGGAAAAATAACAGCTCCGGCTGATCATATAAATATTCTGTTTGACCCTGTGTCCTGATTGCCCTCAGGATGCAGGGGCTTTTTTCGTTTTACGAAGGGAAGTGTTTACAACGAAGTACAAAAAACATCATCGCCTCCTGTCCCTGCTGCTGGTGGCTGCCGTGGTGATTGGACTGATTCCGGCAGTGCTGGCAGACAACGAGGATTCCGTGGCTGAATCACCCACAGCGGTGACGGAGGGAACCAGTGAAGAATCTGCTACAGAACCGGAACCCACCGCCATGGATGGACAGCCCCTGACCCGGTCGGAGATGCTCCAATGGGCCAGGAATGCGAAAGCCACCATGACCAAGGCAACCTGTGTGGAATTTGCAGAATTTTATTCTCCCACCTGGTATTGCAACAAATACTACACCTCCGGTGGCCACGTCTACGGTCATTATTTTTACTCATCCACCATCGCCTACCACTACATCGACGGAGAACTGAGCTACTGCATCGAACCCAACGTGACCTCCTATGCCAATCAGACCTACTCCGGCTACGAAAGCTCCGAAGCCCCTTCGGATTCCTACTGGATGGAGGAACTGGATGCCACTCAGCGGAAGTATATCCAGTACATTCTGGCTTTTGGCTACCCGGATGTAGATTACGGCTACAGTGAGCAGGTGCAGTACGCTG
>CAZFXB010000261.1:1639-2701 GCA_964522835.1 uncultured Oscillospiraceae bacterium | reverse complement strand
GGGGGAAGCCTCCTCCAGTGCCAAATCCTACAATACCCTTTCAGAGGCGGGCATCGAGGTGGATGTTTCTGATGAGGATTTGGCACTGGAGGAGGCTTCCCCCAGTGCAGAGGAGCTTCAGGAGCTTCAGGCCGAGCTGCTGGAGGAGAATCCGGCAGAGGTGGATTTGTCCGGGGAGGAGTATGCAGTTTCTGATCCGGTGCGGATGTATCTGCGGGAAATCGGTAAGGTACCGCTGCTGACCCCGGAGCAGGAGCACGAAATTGCTGTACGCATTGCGGCGGGAGATCCCAAAGCAGCGGCAGAAATGACAGAGGCAAACCTTCGCCTGGTGGTGTCCATTGCCAAACGGTATGTGGGCCGGGGAATGCAGCTGCTTGATTTGATTCAAGAGGGCAATCTGGGCCTTTTGAAGGCCGTTGAGAAATATGATTACACAAAGGGTTTTAAGTTTTCTACTTATGCCACCTGGTGGGTTCGTCAGGCCATTACCCGGGCTCTTGCCGATCAGGCCAGAACCATACGGATCCCGGTTCACATGGTGGAGACCATGAATAAGCTGACCCAGGCATCCCGGCGGCTTCAGCAGGAGCTGGGCAGGGAGCCCTCTCTGGACGAACTTAGCAAGGTGATGCATATGTCTCCGGAGCGGATCAACGAGATTCGGCAGATGTGCATGGAGCCCGTGTCCCTGGAGTCCCCTGTGGGGGAGGAAGACGACAGCCATCTGGGAGACTTTATCGAGGACGATTCCGGCTCTCAGCCTGCCGAGGCTGTGTCTCAGGCTATGCTGCGGCAGCAGCTTATGGAGATTTTAGACACCCTGTCCGAGCGGGAAGCTAAGGTGCTTAGGCTTCGATACGGGCTGGACGATGGTCGCCCCAGAACCCTGGAGGAAGTGGGGAAGGAATTCAACGTGACCCGGGAACGGGTTCGTCAGATCGAGGCCAAGGCCCTGAGAAAGATCCGAAACCCCAATCGCTCCAATAAGCTGCGGGATTTTCTAAACTGAAGATAAATCATACAGGAACTGCCCGGGAAAACCGGGCAGTTTTGGCGTTT
>CAZFXB010000261.1:0-1539 GCA_964522835.1 uncultured Oscillospiraceae bacterium | reverse complement strand
TGTGTGTCTGCCGGGCATGACAAGCCATGCCACAACAAAGAGGTCGTGTATCGGGTATGATACACGACCTCTTTGCGATACCCCGGGTGGGGCTGTTTGGGTCAAATTACAACGGTTTTACCACAATGTTGCCGGTGTAGCTGCCGGGGCAGGTTACGGGAGCATCATCTACGAAAATAGTGCCGTTGATGCTGGAGCCCTCCTCCCAAACCAGGCAGTCTAGATAGCTCTCCCGGGTAGGTGTCCAGGTGGCGCCGTTTTTCAGAGTCAAACGAACCGGGTTGTTGATGGAGGGGGCGGGGGTGTTGCCCATGCGGCCAATGCCCAGATGCTCGTCATATTCGCCAAACTTGGAGAAGGAGGTACCTTCAGCACAGGGAAGGCCATTTTCGTCCACGTGGTAGGCGTAGGAGCTGGAGATACAGCCGGTGATGGTGGCGTTGTCCAATGTTACATCCAGTTCCTGAATACGGGCATAGACTCCGTTGAAGATGTCGCCCTCGGTGGTCAGGTTTTTAAACTCTGCGTAGGTGGGATGGAGCCGGTAGGGAGCGTCGTACATGACGGGCTCCGCACCCGGGTTCTCCCGAAGGAAGGTCTCCTGATCGCCCATGCAGACCTTTTCTTCTCCATTTACCAGGAAGATGGGGAACTTGTCTCTGGGATTCAGAGCGTGCATCTTCTGGGCACGGTAGGTCTCAGGCAGCTTGGGGGCCTTGGAAAGATCCTGCTCCAGAGCGGTGACTGTGTAGGTGCTGGGGCCCATAAGACCTGCATCGTCGCTGGTCATAAGCTGATAGAGAACGCCGCCCTTGCCCAGCTTGATCTCTGTGCCGTCGCAGACGGAGTGGCACCAGCAGCCGATGGTATCCGTGTCGGAGTAGCTCTTCACCTGGAAGAGGCAGTCTTCGGCGTAGAATTTTCCACCCTTCAGGGATACGGTACCACCGGAGTTTTTGTGCCAGAGCACGCCGATTCTGCCGGAGTGGCAAAGGCTGTCACCGGTAACATCGATAGATGCCTGATTGGTGGAGAGAATAAAGATGTAGTCCGGGGAGTAGAAGGTGACATCCTTGAAGCTGTTGTGGAAGCCAGCGTCTGCGTAGTTTACATAACCACACTCGCCGATGGCACTGTTGCCCAGATAGAAGCCATATTTCTGACCATTTAATTCCGGAGCGGCGGTATAATCATCTGCCTTTGCCTCGTTGTAGGGCTCCAGCCGTCCAATGCCGGAGAACAGGTTTTCGCCGGTGAGGCGAACCCCCTTGCCGGTGTCAGTGGACAGGGCCGCCCAGCTCTGGGCCACCACAATGCTGTCCCGATAGTGTACCTGAGAGTAATCGATGGCATTGGTAAGCCGGTTGCTTCCGTTGATGCCAAGAACCCAGGGGCACAGCTTTCCGGCGGTAAAGTCTCGGGTGCCATAAATCAGGCTATTGGCCACCTCTACGTGGCTGTGACCGCTGGTGACGATGGAGGTCAAGGTTCCGTGGTTCCAGAACTTTGCGCCATCGATTTTCACATTGGCCTTGCCTA
>CAZFXB010000260.1:0-2703 GCA_964522835.1 uncultured Oscillospiraceae bacterium | reverse complement strand
CAGCGGATACACGACCTTTCGATACTTTATGAGGTTTATTTAGGGCTTGGGAGGAGGTGTCCCACCGCCGGCACCGCCGGGAGGTGCAGCCATAACGGCCGTGACCTCGTAGCTGGTGGCACCATCCGGAATCGCATCCATGGGGACGATTCGATTGTCCGGGGTGACCTCATCGGGAAGAATGGTGCCGCCGTTTTTGAGGTACTCGCCTACGGCCTCAGCCATGGCCTCCATACCGTCTACAATGGGATCCTGATCCGCAGGAGCATCCGGGCCGCCTAAGTCCATGGCCACGGTGTAGGTTTTCTCCAGATCCAGAGGTTCGCCGTTTACCATGGGGTTCACAATGGTGAAGGTTTTTCCCTCGCCGGTGATATAGCCAAAGCTGGCACCGCTCCACTGGTTGAACTGGGTGGATTCATTGGGCAGGTCGATGAGATTGCCGGCCATTTTGTCCAGCAGCTCCTGACCGGTAAGCTCCTGAACATAGATGCTGGCACCGTTGGCAAATACATCGTAGAGGCTGACGGAGGTAATGGGACCCTCGGAAACGGAGGCACGGATCCGGTAACCGGGCATCAGGGCCACATCTGCACCGGTAAAGGAACGCATGGCATCGGTAATCATATCGCCTAAATTGGTTTCATCGGTGCGGACACTTCTGCCGTCGGGGGATTCGCTGGTACGGAGGGCGTTGAGGAAATATTCACTGACCACATAGGCGTCTCCGGTGTCGTCAGCCAGACGCTGATAGGCGGCGTCTACCAGAGCTTGAGTGGCCCCGTCGGGGGTGTAGGACAAAAGCTCATCCCCGGTAATCAGCCGGGCTTCCTTGTCTACTACCTTACCGTCCTTTAGATAGAAGGTCATAACGCCCAGGCATTCGCCCTTGCAGCTGGCCTGGTTCACCAGGGTGTCGGTTTCCGGGCAGACCCAGCCGTTGCCCTGGCCAATGATGGAGTGGGTGTGGCCGTCAATGAAGCCGTCCATGCCGGGAACTTCCTTCACAAGAGCGGCAGAGGTGGTGTCGTTGCTGCTGGGGGTTACCAGATCATCGTTCCAGCCGGTGTGGCCGATGCCAATAATAACACCGCAGCCGCTGTCCTGAAGCGCACTTACCATCTCCTGGGAAGTTTCCACAGAACCGGGGTTATAGAACAGGTCAGCAATGGAGCCGCCGGATACGGTGATGCCAAAGAAGCCAACCTTGGTGCCGCCGGCAGTGGTGAACTCCATGCTCCGGTCGAAAATACTGTCTCCGGCTGTGCCGTCCTCGTTGTAGGCAAAGAGGTTGGCGCAGATGGTCTTTACATGCTGGCCGCTCTGGCCCAGGGAGATCAGGGTGTCGCCGCCCAGATTAAAGTCGTTGTTGCCCGGCACAAGAATGTCGTAGCCAGCGGCATCCATAATGGGGGGAATCAGCTCGCCCTTATACAGGTGGGCCACGGCATTGCCTCCGGCATATACATCACCGGCACTGACGGTGACCACATTTTCATCACCATACTGGGCCTTCAGGTCATCGGCCACAGCCTTCACATAGGGCTCCAGCTCAATAAAGCCGTGGACATCGTTGGTGTGTACCACTGCCAGCACCTCATCGTAGGGGCTTTCCTCTTCCGGAGCCGATGCTTCGGAAGCAGAGGCTGCCTGGGAGGTCTGGGGGGCAGCTGCCTCGGGCTGGGACATTTGCTCCGAGACCGGGGGCTCTGAGCCGGCGGGACTGCCGCAGGCGGAGAGCAGGCTCAGAGCCAGCAGAATTGCAAGAAATCGAATCTTTTTCATAGTTCCCTTCCTTTCTCTATTCGATTTGGGATATTCCCAATTATACGACAGGAAATCGAGAAAGAAAACAAAAAATCATGGGATGAACACAAAAGCAACACTGAAAGCACACTTGGGGGGAGAGAAAAACGCTGCCCCCGATATAGGGGACAGCGTAATTTGAATCAGAGTACCTTGGAAAGGAAGGATTGCGTTCTGGGGTTCTGGGGGTTACCCAGCACCTCCGCAGGTGTGCCGGACTCCTGGATGATGCCCTCGTCCATAAAGAGCACCCGGTCAGCCACCTCCCGGGCAAAGCCCATCTCGTGGGTGACCACGGCCATGGTCATGCCGTCCTCGGCCAGCTCCTTCATAACCTCCAGCACTTCGCCCACCATCTCCGGATCCAGTGCAGAGGTGGGCTCGTCAAAGAGCATCATTTTCGGTTTCATGGCCAGGGCACGGACAATGGCGATTCGCTGCTTCTGGCCGCCGGAGAGCTGCCCCGGGTAAGCATCGGCCTTGTCCTGAAGACCAACCCGCTTCAAAAGCTGGAGGGCAGTGTCATGGGCCTCCTCCTTCCCCATCAGCTTCAGCCGGGTGGGGGCCAGAGTCAGGTTTTTCATAACAGACAGGTGGGGGAACAGGTTGAAATGCTGGAACACCATGCCCATCTGCATCCGCATTTTATTGATATCTACGCTGCCATCGGTGATGCACTGGCCGTCGAAGAGAATTTCGCCGCCGGTGGGCCGCTCCAGCAGGTTCATACAGCGGAGGAAGGTGGACTTGCCGGAGCCGGAGGGGCCGATGATGACCACCTTTTCGCCGGGGGCAATATGTTCGTTGATGTCCTTTAAAACCAGATGGTCTCCGAAGGACTTTTGAAGATGATTAACGGTGATCACTGGTTCTCAGTCTCCTTTCCAGCTTGCCCAT
>CAZFXB010000259.1:0-2717 GCA_964522835.1 uncultured Oscillospiraceae bacterium | reverse complement strand
GACGATTTTTGTCGAAAACCATAAAAATGTTTATTGATGTAAATTGGCGTAAAATAGTTGCACAAAATGACTTTTTATGGTAGATTATTGGCGTAGGCTTACAAAATATTAGCTGCACTTCCTAGGGAAGTCAGATGGGGAGGATTTTATGGAAACATTATTGAACGTAGTCATTGCGGACGGAAATGAAGCTTTCGTGGATGCCCTTCGAGATGCGATCGCCAACATGGACTCCTTTGCTGTGGTGGGGACCACAGGCAGCGGCGAAGAAGCAGTTCGAATGGTTCGCCAGCTTCGGGGAGATATTTTGATTATGGATCCTATGCTGACCGGCTTTGACGGTATCGGCGTGCTGACCCGGCTGAAGCAGGATGGAACCACACCGGCGGTTATGATCGTATCCGCATTTCCCAGCGATTTTATGGTTCAGCAGCTGGGAAATCTGGGTGCCAGCTGCTTTATGGCAAAGCCATGTTCTGTGGATGCAGTGCTCCAAAATCTGAAGCTGATGCGGGAGACCAGTGCTTCCGGCCGGAATATCGCCAGCTTCCAGCGGCACAATGCCATTGAGTCGCTGGTGACCAATGTGATCCACGAGATTGGGGTGCCTGCCCATATCAAGGGCTATCAGTATCTCCGCTATGCAATCATTGTGGCCGTAGAGGATATGGATGTGATTAACGCCATTACCAAGGTGCTCTATCCCCAGGTGGCCAAAGCATTTAATACCACACCCTCCAGAGTGGAGCGGGCCATCCGCCACGCCATCGAGGTGGCATGGGATCGGGGCGATATCGACACCCTGCAAAAGTTCTTCGGCTATACCGTGTCCAATTCCCGGGGAAAGCCCACCAATTCTGAGTTTATCGCCCTGATTGCAGATAAGCTCCAGCTTCAGCTCAAAAACAGCGGCATTCTTAGTATGTGATCTATCCGGCGGCTATTTTAGCCTATGAGCCCCGGAGAACATCCAGGAAGTCTTAAAATAAATATACCACGCCTGACGGTGGCCAAAGGAGGCCCCAAATCAGGCGTGGTTTTATCATTATTCTGAAACCCACAGAACAGGGGCTCCCTCTGGGGAAGCTGTCAGCGAAGCTGACTGAGAGGGGGAAGAATGCAGCTGCAAGATCCTGTCATCTCAGGCGAACTCGTACCGCATCAGTCCCTCATCCACCACCCCTTTGGGGCGGTCCCCCTTCCCCCGAGGGAAGGTTCGGGTCCTTCCGCACCAGTACAAAACAAGGCTGCTTTTACAAACGCAAAAAATTCCCACGCCAGAGCTCTGGCGTGGGAATCCATACATATTTAATGTATCTCTTAAATCTGGGAAGCTGCGCCGAAGGCGGCTCTCATGCACTTCTGCACGTTGCCGGGCTTGTCGCAGTCGCCGATGACCACAGAATAGGGGGCAGCGGAAGCAAGCTCCATAGCCTCGTCCTGCTTACTCTTCATGCCGATGGCCAGCAGCACGCTGTTGGCCTCGATCTTCTGGGGATTGCCCTCGGGATCGTTGTAGCAGACCCCGTCCTTCTCGATGCTGGTGCAGGTAACACCGGCACGGTAAGCGAAGTTTGCAGTCTTCTTCCAGTAGTTCACCACCATGTTCCGGTAGTGAGCGTGAGGGGCATCCAGGATCAGGTCATGCTGCATCTCCAGCACGGTGACCAGATGGCCCAGTTCGGCCAGATACAGGCCGGTCTCTACGCCGATCTCACCGCCGCCGATGATGGTGACATTCTTGCCCAGGGTATCCTCGTGGCCGTAGATGGTGGCAGCGTACTGAACGTTGTCGCCATCCTTGCCGGGCAGAGGCAGGGAGGAAGGCTCGGCACCCAGAGCCAGAGCCAGAACCTCGTAGTTCTCCTTCTCCAGCATTTCCTTTGTGGCCTTGGTGTTCAGCTTTACGTTTACACCCAGCTTGTCCATCTCACGGATCATAAACTCCATGAACTGGCGGAGGGGCCACTTGAAGGAGGGCATCTTAGAATGCTTCAGCATACCGCCCAGCTCAGAGGACTGCTCGTACAGGGTTACATCGTGGCCACGCTGTGCGCAAACCCGGGCAAACTCCATACCGGCAGGGCCGCCGCCGACAACAGCAACCTTCCGCTTGGCCTCGGCGGGCTTAATCATGCGGATCATCCGATCCTCCATGCCGATGACAGGGTTTACGGAACATACGGTACGGAACAGGTCATTGCCGTTGGGCACATGGCACTTGTTGCAGCGGATGCAGGGAACAATATCATCTTTGCGGCCCTCGTAGACTTTCTTGCCGTAATCCTCGCAGTTGTTGATCCAGGAGCGGGCCATGTAGATCAGGTCGGCACCGCCGTCAGCTACCAGATTGTTGGCAATCTCAGGATCCTGGAAACCGGCGGAAGCAGCCACAAACATATTGATGCCCTGCTTCTTGATCTCCTTGCAGACATAGCTCATGGCATCGATGTAGGGAGCAGGCTTTTCCTCGGTGGAGGTGAAGCCCAGGGGATGCTGGGGATCCATATCACCGGAGCGGAGATGGAAGATATCGCAGATGCCCTCCATCATCTTAGCCAGCTGAACCACCTCGTCCTTGGTGTAGCCGCCGAACTCTTCCTCGTCTACGGAGATAACAACCTCCAGAGGGAAGCCCTTGCCTACAGCCTTACGGAGAGCAGTGAACATCTCCACCAGATAGCGGGCCCGGTTCTCCAGACTCTGGGGGCCGTACT
>CAZFXB010000258.1:0-2756 GCA_964522835.1 uncultured Oscillospiraceae bacterium | reverse complement strand
CGAGGCAAGGTGTAAAATTCCCCTTGCGTTGTTGAAGGGAAAAAGGTATACTTTAAAGGCGTGTTGATAACAGGAGGATTATTTCTATGAATATACAGAAACGAGATGTGCTGGAGCTGCGGCGGCGAATGACCAAAAAGGGCTGCACCATTGACCGGGTTTGCGGATGTTATGTAAATGGAGGCAAGAATGTGGTGCTGAAATTTACGGAGCGTTTTTCTGACCTGCCGGAGGAAGAGTTCTACAAGTATCTGGAGATCGCCAAAAAGGCCATGTCCGGTTCTCTGGGGGGAAATCTGCTGGAGCTGAAATTCCAGCGGGGAGAGACTGGAGACGAGCACCAGAAATATCTCTACGCCCTGAAAAAGAGCAAACTGGAAAATGAAGAGATGTTGGATCGCCTCTATGAAAAAATCATTGACAGCTACGCCTATGCCGAAAACTATCTGGTGCTGGTGTTCCATGATATCTACGATGTGATTACAAAAACAAAAGATCGGAAGAACCTGGACGAGTCCAGCGAAATCTACGAATATATGATCTGTGCGGTGTGCCCTGTGGACTTCTCCAAGCCTGGCCTCAGCTACCGGGAGGAGGAGAACCGGATTGGAGTCTGCGACCGAAATTGGGTGGTGGGTGCGCCGGATCTGGGCTTTACATACCCCGCCTTTGCAAACCATGGGGCCGACTCCAGCGCAGTGATGTACTATGTGAAAACGGGAAAGGATTCCCATGTGGAGTTTGTGGAGGATGTACTGGGCTGTGTTGCCCAGCGTACCGCAGGCGAGGAGAAAAAAGCCTTCCAGGCGGCCATTCGGGACTCCTTCGAGGATCCCCAGCAGGGAGAAAGCGTGTTCCTGAAGGTGCAGAAAACCCTCAGTGAAATGACCCTGCCGGATCCGGATGCTCCCGAGGAGGAGGCTCCACCGCTGACCCTGACTAAGGCAACCATGGCAGATGTAATGGCCCAGGTGGATTTGAAGGAAGAGGATATTGAGATTATTCAGGCCGCCATCGATTACCACTTTGGGGATGTGCCTCCTACCGCTCAGAATGTGGTGGACAAAAAGTTGGTGGAGGAAAGTGTCCAGCGGATCCGCACATTGGAGCTGGAGGGCCAGGTTACAGATCTGAAGGAGCAGATCACAGAGAAGGATCAGGCGCTTAGCGAGGCCAAGGAGACGGTAAAGGCCCAGGAGGCCGCCCTGGTGGCGGCGGGACAGTTGGACATTGACGATGAAAATGCCATATTTGTCCACGTATCCCATCGGAAGGCCAAGCAGATCCACACTCAGATGGTGGGGGGGATCAAGTGCCTGGTAGTGCCCATCGAAAAGGGCGAATCTGCGCAGATCAACGGCGTACCTGCCGAGCTGTAATACGAGTTTGTGCCGCTCCGGGTCTGGGGCGGCACAATTCTTTGGTTCCTTTTATGCACAAAACCAACGGATTATGCACAATCTCTTGCAAAAAGACAGTATATTATAGTATACTATTGTTTACGACAATCTTTGTGAAAGAACTGGAGGAAAAATCATGGAGAACAAAGAAAAGCGAGGGAGTTTTACCGGCTCGCTTGGCTTCGTTTTGGCTGCGGCGGGCAGTGCCGTCGGTCTGGGAAACATTTGGCGGTTCCCCTATTTGGCGGCGAAGGACGGAGGCGGCCTGTTCCTGCTGTGCTACCTGGTGCTGGCGTTGACCTTTGGATTTGCACTGCTGACAACGGAGATCGCCATTGGCCGGAAAACGGGCCAGAGCCCCCTTACCGCCTATAAGACCCTGCATCCTAATATGGGCTGGCTGGGTGTGATCGCCTGCGTGGTGCCGGTGCTGATCCTGCCCTACTACTGTGCCATCGGCGGCTGGGTGCTGAAGTATCTGGCGGCCTTCCTGTCCGGCGGAGCCAGGGCCAGTATGGAGGACGGCTACTTTACCGGTTTTATCACCGCCCAGTGGGAGCCCATCATCTGGTTCCTGATTTATATGCTGGCCACTGCGGTGGTGGTGTACAAGGGTGTAGAAAGCGGCATTGAGAAGTTTTCAAAGGTGCTGATGCCCATTTTGCTGGTGCTTATCATCTGTATTTCCATCTTCTCTCTGACCCTGCGGCATACCGATGCCGCCGGGGTGACCCGGACCGGCTTAGAGGGACTTAAAATCTATGTGATCCCCAATTTTGAGGGTATGACCCTTTCTAAGTTCATCCATGTTCTGATGGATGCCATGGGACAGCTGTTTTACTCCATCTCTGTGGCCATGGGTATTATGATTACTTACGGCTCCTACGTGAAGAAGGAGACCAATCTGATTAAATCCGTAAACCAGATTGAGATTTTTGACACGCTGGTGGCGTTCCTGGCGGGGCTGATGATCGTTCCTGCGGTGTATACCTTTATGGGCACCGAGGGTATGTCTGCTGGGCCCTCTCTCATGTTTGTGTCCCTGCCCAAGGTTTTTGGAGCCATGGGTTCCATCGGCACACTGGTGGGTATCGTGTTCTTTGTAATGGTAGCCTTTGCGGCACTGACCTCCTCGGTGTCCATTCTGGAGGCTATTGTGGCATCGGTCATGGACAAGTTCCATATGTCCCGGAAGAAGGCTACGGTACTGGTGGGCCTCTACGGCACCATCGGTGGTCTGGTGGTGTGCCTGGGCTACAACCTGTTCTACTTTGAACTGACCCTGCCCAACGGTACTGTGGGCCAGATTCTGGATGTGATGGACTACATCAGCAACTATGTACTTATGCCTGTGGT
>CAZFXB010000257.1:0-2777 GCA_964522835.1 uncultured Oscillospiraceae bacterium | reverse complement strand
ACCTGGTTAACTACGAGGTTATCTACTCTCTGGACGAAGGCCCCGGCCTCCAGTATGTCAACAAGAAGTCCCCTGTCTCCGAGGACTATGTTCTCGAGGCAAAGGAGATCTGGCTGAGCCACGACACCTCTAAGGCTGTCTTCTCCGGTATGCCCACCCTGTCCTTCACCGCTGAGGAATCCGAGGACATGGGCGCTGTCAACACCGACATCTACACCCACGTTTCCACTGAGCTGTCCAAGTTTATGATGGGCGAGACTGAACTCACCGACGAGACTTGGGATGCCTATGTAAAGAGCGTTGAGGATATGGGTCTGGCTGAGATCATGGAGTTCTACACTGTTGCTTACGAGCGCTACGAGAACCGCTAATTTGAAATCTACTTAGCCTATATTTACGGGCGGCACGGCACAGCCGTGCCGCCCTTTTTAGAAAGAAAGGAGCAACCCATTATGTCCGATTTCAAAATCCTCTACCCCGGCGTGTACTCTGACCGTGAAAAAAAGATCCTGGACGAGACCCGTGCCCAGCTGGATGCCCAGATCGGCAAGCCCACCATGTTTCCGGTGACCCCCGCTGACGGCACCCTGATGCGGCTCTACGCCAACGCCTGGGATCCCTGGAATCCCCTGTTCAACGACGACGAATACGCCAAGAACACCAAGTACGGCTCCATCATCGCCATCCCCTGCTGGAAGGAGCCCGGTGCCATGTTCCCCATGCTGCCCATGACCTATGGCGACAAGCTCCAGCGGGCCAACGACGGCGGTGCTTTTGAGATGTTTGCCCCCATTCTCCCTGGAGACACCTTTACCACCGTCTGTGACGACATGATTATTGAAGATCTGACCCCGGAAGAGGGCTCCACCGGCCGCTACATGCGTCTGGAGGGCCGTGGCAGCCTGTATAACCAGCGGGGTGAACTGGTCATGCGGGGCATTACCCGGGGACACAATGTGTTCTCCTTCTTCAAGGACGACTATACCGGCCCCAAGGGCTCCGTTCTGGGAGGCCCCGGCGGGCCTGGTGGTCCTGGTGGCCCCGGTGGGCCCGGTGGACCGGGAGGCAAAATGCCCAAGATGCACCATCCCGAGGTGCACCACTATACCCCCGAGGACTGGGAGTTTATCTCCGACATGTGGGATAAGGAAGTGATCCGGGGTAAGGACACCCTCTATTGGGAGGATGTAAACGTGGGCGATCATCCCACCCCCATCTGCTCCGGCCCCTGGACAGAGATGGACATGATAAAGGGCCACGGCCTTCAAATCATGGGCAGCACCCCCCTGCGTGATGTGATTAAGACCAAGGAGGGCCGCCAGCGGATGCAGCCCTTTGCAGATGACTACGGCATCTACTATTTCGACACCGCTGCCCACTTCTGCCATCGGAATCAGGCCGGCGGCCGGGCCATGTTCTATAACACCACAGGCCGGAATATGCTGATCCGGCTCCTCACCAACTACATGGGTGACGATGGCTGGCTCCGGTATATCGACTGGCACTTTATGTCCGACGACGGCCAGCCCGACTCCTTCCTGGCCCAGGTTCCCGAGGTGGCAGGCCGGTGCGTAGACCACCACGGTATGTGCTCCGACTGTATCATCGGCAAGGGCTATGTCACAAAGAAATATGTGAACGAGGCCGGTGAACACTGCATCGATCTGATCTGCTGGGGCGAAAACTGGCCTGACGGCGGCATCGCCCAGGTCATTGCAGCCACTGTAGTGCTGCCCTCAAAAGGGAAAAAGTAAATAGATACGGTTAGGGAACCGGTGCGGGAGCACCCGGAGCCTTCTCCTTGAGGAGAAGGTGGCCGCCGCAGGCGGTCGGATGAGGTGTAGAACAGACCAGAAAACAAGAAAAAGGTTGCAGTGATGACAGCGGGACACCTCATCAGTCAGCTGACGCTGACAGCTTCTCCTCCAGGAGAAGCCTCTGGCTGGTGCAAGTTTGCCGGTTTGTACGCAGTCATTAAAACGCACATGTCATTGCCACACCCAGTCCGAAGACTGGTGTGGCAATGACAAATCGAGCACCGGTTCCCTTCACACCAGCCGATATGAGGGCAGGCTTTCCCCAAACAGGCCCCTTCGCAGGAAATCATCCAGAAAAATGGCCAAAAAGGACACCAGAATCCAGAGGAATGAGTACCCCAGGCACACCTGGCCCATAAAAGAGTAGGCCATGGCGCTGTAGTCCCAGACCCGGAGTTCCAAAAGGCCGTTGATGATAAGCCCACTGACCAGCTCCATCCCCGTCACCATACATGCCCCCAGCACAGACTGGAGCAATAGGGGCATCTGGGGGAATAGGGTGTCGATATTTCCGATCAGTAAAAAGCATATTCCTCCAACCAGAAACATGCTTCCGTGGCTCCAGCCTCGCCAAAGAAGCTCCAAGCCCATATACGCCATACCGCCCAAATAGAATAAGACGCTATTTTTCCAAACCTGCATAATATCACCGGGTATATTATGCGCCTCTTCTGAAAAAATATTACGGAAAAATCAAATTTTTTCTTAAAACCCTCTTGACAAATCAGGAGTTTTTCTATATAATAGGCCTTGCCCTTTTGAGGGTCACAGCAAATGGCGGCATAGCTCAGTTGGTAGAGCATTCGGTTCATACCCGGAGTGTCACTGGTTCAAGTCCAGTTGCCGCTACCAAAAAGGCCGGAATACTTTCCGGCCTTTTCTCAAAGGCCCGTTGGTCAAGCGGTTAAGACACCGCCCTTTCACGGCGGTAACACGAGTTCGATTCTCGTACGGGTCACC
>CAZFXB010000256.1:0-2782 GCA_964522835.1 uncultured Oscillospiraceae bacterium | reverse complement strand
CAGGGCTCTCAATGGGGCACAGACGGCCATAGTGAGAGTAGTGAACGTCTCGAACATCAAAGGATGCACGCTCTCTGGACAGACCGCCGGGGCCCAGAGCAGAGATACGACGCTTGTGGGTCAGCTCGGCCAGAGGGTTGTTCTGATCCATGAACTGGCTCAGAGGGGAGGAGCCGAAGAACTCCTTGATAACGGCGGTTACAGGCCGAATGTTAATGAGAGACTGGGGGGTGACCAGATCCAGATCCTGGGTGGTCATACGCTCCCGAACCACACGCTCCAGACGGCTAAAGCCTACCCGGAACTGGTTCTGGAGCAGCTCGCCCACGCAGCGGAGACGACGGTTGCTCAGATGGTCAATGTCGTCCACAGTGCCGATGCCCTCGGCCAGGGTGAGCAGATAGTTGATGGAAGCCAGAATATCAGCCTTGGTGATGTGCTTGGGTGCAAGATCTCCCATACGGTCGATGCAGGCCTGACGAAGATCGTCACCGGAGAAGTTCTCCATGAGCTCACGGAGCACACGGAAATCAACCCACTCCCGGATACCGATATCCTTGGGATCAAAGTCTACAAACTTTGCCATGTCCACCATGTAGTTGGAGAAGATCTTTACTTCCCGATCCTCCACCTGGACAATAGCCTCGTTGACACCACGGCTCTGGAAATCCTCAGCCTGCTCCTTGGTGATCTTATCACCGGGCATGGCCAGAATCTCGCCGGTCATGGGGTCAGCAATGGGCTGTGCCAGAGTCTGGCCTGCCAGCCGCTTTGCCAGCTGGAGCTTTTTGGTGAACTTATAGCGGCCCACCCGGGATACATCGTACCGGCGGGAATCGAAGAACAGGGCCTCCAGATAGCTCTCGGCATTCTCCACTGTGGGGGGCTCGCCGGGACGGAGCTTCTTATAGATCTCAAGGAGGCTCTCTGCCTTGGTCTTGCAGGGATCCTTCTCGATGGTAGCCTTCAGGAAGGGATCTTCGCCGAACATCTCCAGAATCTGACCGTCGGACTCTACGCCCATGGAACGGATCAGGCAGGTGATGGGCAGCTTCCGGTTCTTATCGATCCGGACATAGAAGACCTTGGAAAGGTCGGTCTCATACTCCAGCCAGGCACCACGATAGGGGATGACAGTGGCGGAATAAACATGGTTGTCTGCCTTGTCGGCAGTATCGCCGTAGTACATACCGGGGGAACGGACGATCTGGGATACGATAACACGCTCCGCACCGTTGATGACGAAGGTGCCGCCCTGGGTCATCAGGGGGAAATCGCCCATGAAGATTTCCTGCTCCTTGATTTCGCCGGTCTCCTTGTTCAGGAGGCGCACACGAACCTTGATGGGCTTTGCATAGGTAGCGTCCCGTTCACGGCACTCATCCACCGTGTACTTGGGAGGCTCGTTCATGGTAAAGTCCAGGAAGCTCAGCTCCAGATTACCGCTGTAGTCGGTAATGGTGCCCACATCCCGGAAAACCTCCTGGAGGCCCTCATTGAGGAAATTCTCATAGGACTCCTTCTGGATCCGGAGCATGTTGGGCATCTTCAGGATGTCCTCGTGCTTCTGATAAGACTTTCTAAGGGTTTTGCCGTAATACTTGTCTTTGACCATTGCCACTTTTCATCACACGACCTTTCTTACCCGGAAAGCCGGGAAAATCGCCGGGGCATCGATTTTGATACGCCCGGTGCAGTTGTTACAATCAAAAAATACCGCTTGCGGAATTCAACATCTTGTGTTAAGATAGCTCCAGAATCAATATCTGTGCACACCTCCCGCATTATGGCACACTAGATAGATATCTTACCGCAAACCCCTTCATTTGTCAAGGGTTTGCGTTTTTTTTGTACCTATTTCCCTGATCTTTGTGGAATCTCTCTACCCTTTTCGGCCCCTCGGCTCCTTTTTCTCGCATTTTCGCCAAATCCCCCACCCCCCTACAGCAAGGTTTCCCTACTTGGTGCGTAGGGGCATGACTTGTCATGCCCGGCAGAACCGGGTAACATGGTGAACATTCCTCGGCGAATACGCACAAGCCTCCGATATGTCATTGCAAACCAGTTACGTGTGCGTTTTAAGGACTGCGTACCCCCCATGTTATAGCAAAACGAGACACCGAAATCCGGTGCCTCGTTTTTGTATATTCAGATCATTACTGGTTCTTTGCCTGCTTGGTCAGCATCTCGTACTTGTCCGCAGCAAAGCCCTCGGCGGCAGCAAACAGTTCCTTTGCCCGGTCGGGGAAGCTCTTGGCCAGGGAGGAATAACGGCTCTCGCTCATAATGTAGTCGTTATACTTGTCCGTAGGCTCCTTGGAATCCAGGGTAAAGGGCTGCTCCTGGGTGGGATCATACCGGAACAGATGCCAGTAGCCTGCCTTAACGGCACGGGCCATGGTCTCCTGGCTCTTGCCCATACCAGCCTTGGCGTGGTGGTTGATGCAGGGAGCGTAGGCAATGATGAGGGAGGGGCCGTCATAAGCCTCAGCCTCACGGATGGCCTTAATGGTCTGATTGTAGTCAGCACCCATGGCGATCTGCGCCACATACACATAGCCATAGGTCATAGCGATCTGTGCCAGGTCCTTTTTCTTCACAGCCTTACCGGCAGCTGCGAACTCAGCCACAGCACCGATGGGGGTAGACTTGGAAGCCTGACCGCCGGTGTTGGAGTAAACCTCGGTGTCCATGACGAACACGTTCACATTCTGGTTGCAGGCCAGCACATGGTCAAGACCGCCGTAACCGATATCGTAGGCCCAGCCGTCGCCGCCGAAGA
>CAZFXB010000255.1:0-2816 GCA_964522835.1 uncultured Oscillospiraceae bacterium | reverse complement strand
ACTACTATTACTAAGAAAATATAGATTTTTAAAATAAAAGATAAGAAAAACGGGAGGATCTTTTCCCGCCGGGGTGGAAAACTCCTGTGGAAAACAACATCCTTCGGAAGGAGCGTTTCAATGATTCATTTTACCTGTGATAAGGATAAATTCATCAATGCCATTTCCGTGGCATCCCGTACTGTTTCGCAGAAAAGCACCATTGCTGCCCTGGAGGGTATCTACGTAACCGCCGGTGCTCTGCTGACCCTGACGGGATATAACCTGGAAACCGGCATCTCCGTATCCATGGAGGCCGATGTAAAGGAAATGGGCAGTGCCATTTTCCCGGCGAAGCTGCTGGGTGACATTGTGCGGAAGCTGCCCGATGACACCGTTACCATCAAGGTGGATGATAACTACCGGGTAAAGATTTTAAGTGGCATCAGCTCCTTCTCTATTATGGCCTCCCCTGCGGACGATTATCCCAATCTTCCGGATGTTGAGTATGATAAGGCCATCTATGTGCCCCAGAACGTGATGAAGGATATGATCTCCGGTACGATTTTCTCTGTCTCCGAGAATCAGGCCCGGCCCATTCAGACCGGTTGTAAATTCGAGGTAACCCCCGAGGATATTACGGTAATCGCTGTAGACGGATTCCGTCTGGCCCTTCGCCGGGAAAAAATCGACAATCCGGAGGATCGTACCCTGAGCTTTGTATGCCCCTCCCCTGCCCTGCGGGAGCTGGAGAAGATTCTGGGGGATACAGATGATAACTGCTCCTTCACCCTGGGCACCCGGCACATTCTCTTCCAGGTGGGCTCTGCCACACTGGTCTGCCGTCTGCTGGAGGGCGAGTTCCTGGATTGGCGCCGGGTGGTGCCCACAGATAACCCGGTGAAGCTGGGGGTCAATGTAAAAGAGCTGACCGGTTCTCTGGAGCGTGTGAATCTGATCGTCTCCGAAAAGCTGAAAAGCCCCGTTCGTATGACGGTGGGCAGCAATGTGATCGCCCTCCGTACCTCCAACTCCATTGGTAACGCCTATGACGAGTGCCCCATGGCGGGCTCCGGCGACGATATGGAGATCGGCTTTAACTGTAAATACCTGCTGGATGCCCTGAAGGCAATTCCGGCGGAAAATATCATCTTCGAACTGAAAACCAACCTGAGCCCCGCTGTTATGACCCCCACTGAGGGGGACAAGTTCACCTACATGGTGCTGCCGGTGCGGCTGAAGGCGGACTAAGAGGAAACGCTATGATCGTAAAAAAGACGAATCCAAAGGTAAGCATGGACATTCCCATCAGCACCGAGTTCATTAAGCTGGAGTCCTTCTTAAAATTTGCAGGTGCTGCCGAAACCGGCGGCGATGCCAAAAACCGTATTCAGAACGGCGAAGTTCTGGTGGATGGTCAGGTCTGCACCATGCGGGGCAAAAAGCTGTATGTTGGTGCTGTGGTGGAGATCGACGGCAGCAGCTACACCGTTTCCCGATGAGAATTGATCGTCTGGAGCTGCAAAATTTCCGGAGCTATGAGACGCTCCGCAGCGATTTTGACCCCGGTGTGAATCTGATCGTGGGGGACAATGCCCAGGGAAAGACCAATCTGCTGGAATCCATCGTCTATCTGTCCCAGGGAGGCTCCTACCGTACCCGAAAGGAGGAGGAGCTGATCCGCTGGGGGGCCGAGTTTGCCCGGCTTCAGGCAGATATATCCGGAAGTGACCGACAGCAGCAGCTGGTGTATGCCCTGTTCCGGGGCAGCCGCCGGAGGCAAATTATGAAAAATGGGGTCAAGCAGAAGTCTGCCGCTGAGGTACATGGTATGCTGACCACGGTGCTGTTCTGTCCTGAGGATCTGCAAATTCTGCGGGCAGGGGCGTCTGTTCGGCGAAAGTTTATGGACAGTGCCATATCCCAGCTTCGGCCTCAATATAAAAAGGCCATATCTGACTATCAAAAGCTGTATGAAAGCAAAAGCAGAATTCTTCGGGATCGGTTTCAAAAGCCATCTTTGCTGGATGCGCTGCCGGATTTTAATCGGCAGATGGCTATGATCGGGGCCTCTATTGTGGGCTACCGGGCCAGGTACTGTGAAAAGCTGGGGCTTCTTGCTTCGAAATATCACGGTATTTGTTCTGGGGGCAATGAAATTCTGGAGCTGAAATACCATACGGTATCCTCAATTACAGATCCCTTTGCGCCCCGGGCAGAAATATTTCAAAAAATCATGGAGCATCAGGAGGAGCACTACCGGGCAGAGCTGGAAAGCTGCCGGTGTCTCACCGGGCCCCATAAGGACGATTTTGAAGTATTCCTGGATGGCAGACCACTGAAAAGCTTTGGCTCCCAGGGCCAGACCCGAACAGCGGCCATCGCACTGAAGCTGTCGGAACGGGAGATTGCCCGGGATGAAACCGGCGAAGAACCGGTGCTGCTGCTGGACGATGTGCTGTCAGAATTGGATCGGGGCAGACAAAACTTTATCTTAAACGAGATCCGTTCCGGACAGGTCTTTATTACCTGCTGTGAGACAGAAAAAATCACCACCGCCGGTAAGGTATTTACCGTGGAGAAGGGCAGGCTGATGGGTTGTACGTAAATATCGGCGGCGATATGGCCGTCAGAGACAAAAGCATCATCGGCATATTTGATCTGGATGGCTGTTCTATGAGCAAAAAGACCATGGAATATTTGCAGGATGCAGAGCAGAACGGAGCACTCTTGAACGTGACAGAGGATATTCCCAAAACATTTCTGGTAACAGAGGAATATGGACTGGAGAAGGTATACTTTACCCAGCTGTCTGCCGCCACCATCGAAAAGAGAGT
>CAZFXB010000254.1:0-2837 GCA_964522835.1 uncultured Oscillospiraceae bacterium | reverse complement strand
TGCTTGCACTACTACTGGCACTGGTGATGGTGCTGGGTATGCTGTCCGGCTGCGGCGGCAGTACCACAGAGCCCTCTGTAGAAGCACCAGCCAGTGAAGAAACAGCCGCACCTGTTTCTGAATCCCCCTTCGAAGAAGCCCCCGAGGTTCCGGAGGAAGCCTCCCTTGAAGAAGAGGCATCCCTTGCAGAAGAAGAGCCTCAGGAAGTCACCTATGACTCCATGGCCGACAAGTATTTCGCCATGAGCATGGAGACCAATGCAAAATATAAGGAAAAGGCCCAGGCTGTAGAGAGCGACATCTCCTACCCCCTGGCAGACGGCACTGAGGAGCTTTCCATGTGGCGTGTATTCTCCGCCTTCATTTGGAACGGTCTGATGAATTCCTACGCAGATATGCCCATTATGCCCGATGTGGTGGAGGCTACCGGCGTCACTATGAAGTTCATCGAGTGCTCCGACTCCGCCGCCTACGAGCAGTTCAACCTGACCGTAGCCTCCGGAGACTACCCCGATCTGATGGCCATGGACTACTACTCCGGCGGTGTGGAGTCTGCCTTTGAGGACGATGTGATTATCGATCTGACCGATGACATCGATGAAAACATGCCCCACTACATGACCTGGGTCGAGGATGCGGACGACTATACCAAGAAGAGCCTTTACACCCAGGATGGCCGGATCCTGCGGGTCTTCACCCTGGCCTCCAATGTAATCTCTGAGCAGGGCCTGAGCTACCGTGCTGACTGGGCCGAAGAATTCGGCATCAGCTCCATCGTCACCACCGAGGATATGTATCAGTATCTGAAGGCAGTAAAGGATAAATATGACTGCATCTACCCCATCTTCATCGACAACTCTGGTACCTTGGAGGGCATCACCGGTGCCTTCGGCACCGCCGGCATGAACCTGGGCTGGACAGATCTTGGCATGATGCTGGATGGCGACACAGTAGTTTCCTCCCTGACCTCCGAGAATTACCGCCACTACATCGAATACTTCCACAAGCTGTATTCCGAGGGTCTCATTAAGGATAACTTCTTCTCCGAATCCTACGGCCCCGACTACATCAATGCCTATGTCATGGAGGACAACTGCGCCGTTACCGCCATCCGTGGTGACAAGTTCGCCACCATGACCGCCGGTGCCCTCTCTCCCACCTTCCGGTTCGAAGCCCTGGCTCCCCTGGTGGAGAACGAGGGTGACACCTATAAGTTCCGCATGAAGTCTGCCCTGATCGGCAACGGCAATATGTCCATCACCACCGGCTGCGAGGATCCGGAGCTGGCCATGCAGTTTATGAACTGGTTCTACACCTGGGATGGCTATATGCTCACCAACTACGGTCAGGAGGGTGTCTGCTTCGAGTATGACGCCGACGGCAACCCTGTTTACACCGACTTTATCGTACATAACCCCGACGGCTACAATGTTATGAACCTGAGAAATATGTACACCAACCCGGTGTTCAACAACTATAACAACTCTACCACCGTATTCTACACCTACGGTGAGACGGAGCTTTCCGCCTTTGAGATCTGGAACAACAACGGCACCGATGAGTGCTCCATGCCCACCCTGTCTCTCACCACCGACGAGAGCAGCGAATACGCCACCATCGCCTCCACCGTCTACACCTACGCCACCGAGCAGGTGCTCAAGTGGATGACCGGCGAAGCCGAGCTCACCGACGACAGCTGGGATGCTTATGTTGCTCAGTGCAACGACATGGGCGTTGCCGATGCAGTAGAGATTTATCAGGGTGTCTACGATCGTATGTACAAATAATTTCCTTCCGGAGTGTGCGGCCCTAAGTCGCACACTCCTTTTTTGCATCAATTTTCGTATTTCCTTCCCCCAAATGCATAGAAACCCGCAAAAAAGAATTGCATTTCATGTAATTTGTGTTACAATAATAAATGAATAAAAGCGTCCTGGACGCTGATTTTAGAAAGGATTGATTCCAATGGCAAAGACTATCATTACTGCCGCTCTGACCGGTGCCGTTACCCCCGCTGGTTACGACATCCCCGAGACTCCTGCTCAGATCGCTGAATGCGCATACGAGTGCTGGAAGGCCGGTGCTGCTATCGTTCACCTGCACATGCGTGACGACAACGGCGCTGGTGTTATGGATCCCGTAAAGTTCTACGAGACCATCAAGGCTATCCGTGCTTACAAGGACTGCGATGTTATCGTAAACTGCACCTCCTCCGGTGACAACCGTGTTTCCGATGACTCCCCCTACGGCAACGCTATGCGTATGCTGCATCACAAGCATGTTCCCGGCATCGAGATGGGCACCTTCGACGCTTCCTCCTTCAACTGGGGCATCCCCGGCGGCGTTTTCCACAACTCCCCCACCATGCTCTGCGATCTGGGTACCCTGTACCTGGAGAAGGACATTAAGCCCGAGTTCGAGATCTTCGACTTCGGCGCTCTCCGTGCAGTGGGCATCTACTGCAAGAAGGGCTTCGTAAAGGCTCCTCTCCACTTCCAGTTCTGCATGGGCGTTGTTGGCGGCATGGACGCTACCTGCAATGACCTCCAGATCCTCATCACCGAGATGAAGAGACTGCAGGCTGAGGGTCAGCTCCCCGCTGAGTGCACCTGGTCCGGCTTCGGCATCGGCAAGGGTCACCTGCCTGTTATGTTCTCCTGCATCGCTAACGGCGGCCATGTCCGTGTTGGCATGGAGGACAACGTTGTTTACGGCCGTGACAAGGACGGCAAGAAGATCCTGGCTACCAACCTGATGCTGGTTCAGCGCGCTGCCCGTGCTATCGAGGCATTCGGCAACGAGGTTGCTACCTCCGCTGAGGCTCGTGAGATGCTGGG
>CAZFXB010000253.1:0-2857 GCA_964522835.1 uncultured Oscillospiraceae bacterium | reverse complement strand
GGAAGCCTCTGGTACAGAAACGCTTGATGGCTGAAAGACCCCAAAGCCTTCTCCTAGAGGAGAAGGTGGCGGCAAAGCCGCCGGATGAGGTGTGAGCAGGGGGGCATAACAAGTAAATGTTGCAGAAATGTCAGCGGGACACCTCATCAGTCAGCTTGCGCTGACAGCTTCCCCTCAAGGGGAAGCCTCTGGTGCAGAATGCTGCTTGTTATCCTTTCGCCAGTTTCTCGCCTACCAGGTAGATATCGCCTGCACCAATGGTGAGCACCAGGTCGCCGGGGCCGGCAATCTCCTGGAGCCGCTGGGTGATGGCCTCGAAGGAGTCATAGCATTCAGCACCGGGGATCTGATCGGCCAGATCCTGAGAGGAAATGCCAATGGTGTTCTGCTCCCGGGCGGCGTAGATGGGCGCCAGAATGGTCAGGTCAGGCCGGGACAGCTGCTCCACAAACTCGTGGAAGAGGGCCTTGGTTCGGGAGTAGGTGTGGGGCTGGAAGACCACAATGGTACGGCTGTAGCCCCGCTCGGGAACGGCATCCAGGGTGGCCTTCAGCTCGCCGGGATGGTGTGCGTAGTCGTCGTAGATATCAGCGCCGTTGTAAATGCCCTTGAACTCCATCCGGCGGGCAGCGCCGGTAAAGCTCATCAGGCCCCTGGTCACAGCCTCCGGGTCAACACCCAGGGCCCAGGCAGAGGCGATGGCGGCCAGCGCATCCATACAGTTGTGCTTGCCCAGCACACGCAGGTCAATGTGGGTATAGAAGCTGCCGCCGCAGATTACATCAAAGCTGGAGTGTCCCCGATCAAAATGAACCGGGTATACATCCATATCAGGGGTGAGACCGAAGGTGATGATCCGCCGATCAATGCCCTCGATGGCCTCCATGGTGTTTTTGTCCATGCCGTTGGCCACAATGATGCCCCGATCCTCCGGGGTCAGCTCGGCAAAAGCACGGAAGGACTTCTGAATGTCCTTGAGATCCTTGAAAAAGTCCAGGTGATCCTCGTCAATGTCCAGAATGACGGCGATGGTGGGGGTGAAGTTCAGGAAGGAGTTGCAGTATTCGCAGGACTCCATAATGATGGTGTCACCCTGGCCTACCCGGTGGCCGGCATCCAGCAGATTCAGGTAGCCGCCGATCATAACCGTGGGATCAAGACCCGCCTCCATGGCGATATGGGTCATCATAGAGGTGCCGGTGGTTTTACCGTGGGTGCCGGAGAAGCATACGGCGTTTTTGTAAGCGGACATAATATAGCCCCAGGACTGGGCACGCTCGAATACGGGAATCCCGGCGGCGTGGGCAGCAATGATCTCGGGGTTATCATCGTGGGCGGCGGCGGTGCGGATGACACAGTCGGCACCCTGGATGTTTTCGGCATTGTGTCCGATGGCAACAGGGATCCCCTGTGCCTCCAGATTTTCGGTGGCCTTGCTCTCGTGCATATCAGAGCCGGTGACAGTAATGCCCATGCCCTTGAGCACCATGCCCAGGGCACACATGGAAACGCCGCCGATGCCAACCAGATGGGCCCGCTTGCCCGGGGCGAAATAAGCTGCAACTTCAGAATTGGAATGCTGAGTCAAAACAGTTCCTCCTATATTGGGTCCCAAAGGGACGCTGATTTTAAGTCATACTTTATCATTATAACGCTGCTGAGGATTTTTCACAAGAGCGAATCCTTCAATCCTCCAAAAACTTTGCCCGAATTTTGTCCATAACCTCCTGCGGTACTCCGATTTTGGTCAGATAGGGCACTACGCCGCCGTAGGTTTCCGTCAGATAGGAGATCAGGGTCAGCATAGCCCGGGGAGGCGTTTCAAAGAACTGGGGATCCATTTTCAAGGCACCCTCCTGGCCGGGAGGGGGAGGGCCCAGCTGAAGCTTGCCGGAGCGCATCTTTTCATACACCGGCTCCAGGAACACCTGGCTGACGCAGTAGTCCGCCACAATGTCCGCTGTGTCCACTCCGGCGATGGACAGCAGGTAGCAGGTCATAAGTCCTGTCCGATCTTTGCCCGTGGTGCAGTGATAGAGCAGCACACCGGGGTTCTCAGCAGCGATGGTGAGCACTTCTTTGGCCCAATCCCGGGCCTCTTCGGCCATGTCGATGTATTCCTCGCCCCATTCCCTCATCTTGGGGGTCTTGCGGAATTTCCGGGACTTAGGTGCGGAGCCGGCCATGGCGGCTTCGTTAAAGAGGGGCTTGTGGTGGTAGGGAAGCTGGGCGGCAAGGTCACTGGGCCGGGCGTGGATTTCACCGGTGCCCCGGAAATCCATGGAGGCGGTGACACCGTAGGCTTTCAGGTATGCAAGATCCTCATCACCCAGCCCGACAGGGGCTTCACTGCGGACAAATACGGAAAACCGGGTGGTTTTTCCGTCCCGGGTGGGGAAACCACCCAGATCACGGGCGTTGTAGAGGTTTTTCGTCATCAATCGGCGGGTTGGCATAGGAATCGCTCCTTTGTATGTCTTTGCTCCATTATAATATAAAATCCCTGTCCCTGCAATCGGCTTTTGCAATTATTCCAGGGGGCTATACCCCATAACCAGGATATATACCCACTTTCCCGGGATGCTGTGGTATAATAATCCCAATTCGAAAGAACAGGAGGAATTTCAAATGTCAAAATACGAATTGTTACTTTCCCCCTTTAAAATCGGCAATGTAACCCTGAAAAACCGGATGATGGGTTCCAAGTGTGCCCTCCAGAGCTTCACCCTGGAGCAGGCTGCCGAATTCTATGGGGATATGGCAAAGAACGGTGCGGCCACCGTTACCGTAGCCATGGGCGATCACCCGGAGCGGAACCTGAACATGCCCGACAAGGACGGCAGAATGCCCCACATGG
>CAZFXB010000252.1:0-2859 GCA_964522835.1 uncultured Oscillospiraceae bacterium | reverse complement strand
ACCATGTGCCGCAGGGCGGCCCGGCAGCAACGCATAACACCCTTTAGATCCACATCCTGAACCTGATCCCAGAAATCGTCCTCCATTTTCAGGGTGGGCTTGTGGCAGTCGCCAATGCCTGCGTTGTTTACAAGGATGTCGATTCGACCGAACATTTCTACTGTTTTGTCGATGACATTGTCCACATCGGCGGTGACAGTCACATCTCCGGGAATATAGACACAGTTGCCTCCCTTGGCATTGATCTCATCAGCCACCCGTTTCAGCTCTGCTTCCCGACGGGCGGTGATAACCACGGTGGCCCCTTCCTGGGCGAAGAGCTTGGCAGTGGCTTCGCCAATGCCGGAGTTGCCACCGGTGATAACGGCGATTTTTCCTTCTAAACGTGCCATAATGTTCTCCTTTCGAAGTATCAGAATCTGTGGGGAGACAGGGGGGTGGATTTGGTCTGGGCATCAATGAGCTGACCAATGAGCTGGTTGGATACCAGCATTCCCTGGGGGGTAAACCGCCATACGCCCCTGTCGCATTTTGTAAGGCCCCGCTGACCGTAGAAAACCAGAACCTTTTCCAGGGGGGCGAAGGGCATCAGGAAGGTTCTTTCATATTCCTCCTTCTCAATGCCGTAGATGGTACGCATTCGCAGCATGACATATTCACCGGCCCGCTCCTTAATGGGCACATACTCGCATTCTGTAGTCAGGGCATCGCCTTTGCTGACGCCGGTGATATACTGCTGGAGATTGGAGGTGAAGGTGTACCGGGTTCCGGCAAAGTCCGAGGCGGCCGACGGGCCAAAGGACATGTATTCTCCGCCCAGCCAGTATTTTAAATTGTGCTGGCACTGGCGATCTGGCTTTGCAAAGTTGGAGATCTCATACTGCTTGTAGCCGTAGGCCTCCAGGGTAGAGACTGCATAGAGATACATGGCGGCCTGGGCATCCTCGTTGGGCAGAGCAGCGTTGTTTCGGTAGGCGTATAGGGGAGTCCCCTCGCTGAGGGTAAGGCCGTAGCAGGAGATGTGATCCGGTTTCAAATCGATGATGGAGCCCAGGGCATCTGCCCACTGCTGGGGGCTCTGGGTGGGCAGACCGTACATGAGATCCAGAGACACATTATCAAATCCTGCCGTCCGGGCAATGTCCACCGCTTTGACGGCCTGCTGAAAGCTGTGAGGCCGGCCCAGCAACTTTAAAACGTTGTTGTCATTGGTCTGAACGCCGATGGAGATCCGGTTAAAGCCGGTCTGAATGAGCCGTTTGCAGCCCTTCTCCGTTACAGTGTCCGGGTTGGCCTCCAGGGTGACCTCTGCGTTTTTAGAGACATTGAAACGCTTGGTAATGGAACCGAAGATGCTGCGGAGCCGCTCGGCACCAAAGTAGCTGGGGGTGCCGCCGCCAAAGTAGATGGTGTCAACCTCATAGCTGGGGGTTCGGGCACCGCTTTCTTTGATGTGGGCATCCAGCGCCTTGACATAACGATCCATCAGTTCCTGAGTTTTCTCTCCTCTGGGAAGGGAGTAGAAATCGCAGTAGGTGCATTTGCTGCGGCAGAAGGGAATATGAACATAGATACCCAGGGAATTCTTCTGGGTGGTGATCTTCTGTTTTGACATAATTCGCTCCTTATTCGGAATCCAGCTTCAGGACGGCCATAAATGCCTCCTGGGGAACCTCTACAGTACCGAAGGAACGCATACGCTTTTTGCCTTCCTTCTGCTTTTCCAGCAGCTTCTTCTTTCGGGTGATGTCGCCGCCGTAGCACTTGGCCAGCACGTCCTTACGGAGGGCCTTAATGGTCTCACGGGCAATGACCTTGGAGCCGATGGCAGCCTGTACAGGAATCTCAAAGAGCTGACGGGGGATATTTTCCTTCAGCTTTTCACAGATCTTTCTGGCCCGGTTATAGGCCTTGTCCGTGTGGAGAATAAAGGACAGGGCATCGATCACATCTCCGTTCAGGAGAATATCCAGCTTCACCAGGTTGCTGACCCGGTAGCCGGTTACCTCATAGTCCAGAGAGGCATAGCCCCGGGTTCTGGACTTGAGACAGTCAAAGAAGTCGAAAATGATTTCGTTGAGGGGCATGTCATAGTGCATTTCCACCCGGGTCTTGTCCAGATAGGTCATGTCCAGGTATTCGCCCCGACGCTCCTGGCAGATTTCCATAATATTGCCCACGTATTCCGAGGGGGTAATGATGGACACCTTGGCGAAGGGCTCCTCTGCAATGTCGATTTCAGAGGGATCCGGGTAGTTTAAGGGGTTGTCGATCATGTGTACCGTGCCGTCGGTTTTGGTGACCCGGTAGACTACGCTGGGGGCGGTGGTGATAAGATCCAGGTTAAATTCCCGCTCCAGCCGGAGCTGGATGATCTCCATGTGAAGTAGACCCAAAAAGCCGCAGCGGAAGCCAAAGCCCAGAGCAATGGAGCTCTCCGGCTCATAGGACAGGGAGGCATCGTTTAACTTCAGCTTCTCCAGAGCGTCTCGCAGCTCCGGATATTTGGCACCGTCGGCAGGATATACGCCGGAGTACACCATGGGCTGCACATCCTTATAGCCCTGAAGGGGCTCGTCGGCAGGATTGTCGTTGTCGGTAACGGTGTCGCCCACCCGGGTGTCGGACACATTTTTAATGGAGGCGGTGAAGTAGCCTACCTCACCGGCACCCAGTGCATCGGTGGGCTGCATCCCCTTGGGCTGAAGATAGCCCACCTCCACCACCTTGTACACGGCGCCGCCGGACATCATTTTTACATCCATGCCCTGCCGGATTACCCCGTCCATGACCCGGAAGTAAACGATAACACCCTTATAGCTGTCGTACTGGCTGTCAAAAATGAGGGCACGCAGAGGC
>CAZFXB010000251.1:0-2863 GCA_964522835.1 uncultured Oscillospiraceae bacterium | reverse complement strand
TTCACCATGGTTGATCGGGACAAATTCACTGTCCATCCCAACATTCGGGGCAATATGGAGGTCTTTGTGCTGGAAAAGGGAGACTCCGGCCATCTAAGCATCCAGGAGGAACGTGCCGATTTGGGCGATATCCTGATGGAACACCTGGGAATTACAAATGTGACGCTGATCCCCTGCGGCGGCGGAAACGGGATCGATGCAGCCCGAGAGCAGTGGAACGACGGTTCCAACACCTTTGCCATCAGCCCCGGCAAGGTCATCGCCTACGACCGAAACACCGTCACCAACGAGCTGCTTCGGCACCACGGCATTGAAGTTTTGACCATTCCCAGCTCTGAGCTGTCCCGGGGCCGGGGCGGCCCCCGGTGCATGACCATGCCCCTGTGGCGAGAAAAATAATAGGAGGAAACAAGCTATGGCAGTCAATTTAAAAGGAAGATCCTTTCTCACTCTGATGGACTTTACCCCCCAGGAAATCCGGCATCTGCTGGATCTGGGACACGATCTGAAAAAGAAAAAGCGCAGCGGCATTCCCGGCGAAATGCTCCGGGGAAAAAATGTGGTGCTGCTGTTTGAGAAGACCTCTACCAGAACCCGCTGTGCCTTCGAGGTGGCCATCCACGACGAAGGGGGCCATGTCACCTTCCTGGATCCCGGCAGCTCTCAGATGGGCAAAAAGGAATCCATGGAGGACACCGCCCGAGTACTGGGCCGGTTCTTCGATGGCATCGAGTACCGGGGCTACGATCAGCGGGTGGTGGAAATTCTGGCCCGGCACAGCGGCGTGCCTGTATACAACGGTCTGACGGACGACGACCACCCCACACAGATCATTGCAGACTTTATGACCATGGAAGAGCACATCGCAAAGCCCCTGAACCGGATGAAGCTGTGCTTTGTGGGGGATGTGAGAAACAATATGTGCTATGCCCTTATGTACGGCTGCTGCAAAATGGGCGTAGACTTCGTAGGCTGGGGCCCCAAGGAGCTCATTGACGGGGTAGACAGCAATGTTATGGCCCGGGTGAAGGCCCAGGCCCAGGAAACCGGAGCGAACATTCTTCTGACTTCTGACCGCAGCGCCCTTCAGGGGGCCGATGCCATCTATTCAGACATCTGGGCCTCCATGGGCGAAGAGGACAAAATCCCTGCCCGGACGGAGCTGCTGACCCCCTATCGGGTGGATGAACAGCTGCTCCACGACACAGGCAACCCGGATGTGATCTTTATGCACTGTCTGCCCGCCTTCCACGATGCAGGCACATCTCTTGCAAGAGACTGCATGGAAAAGGGACTGGACATCCGTGAGGTTACAGACCAGGTTTTCCGCAGCCGTCATTCCGTGGTATTTGACCAGGCAGAGAACCGGATGCACGCCATTAAGGCCATTCTTGTGGCTACCCTGTAAGGGGGAAATTCCTTGAAAAAGTTCAAGATGCCCACTGCGAACACCATCCTCATCTGTCTGATTCTGGTGGTGGCCCTGCTGACCTGGGTCATGCCCGCCGGTCAGTATGCCTACAACGACCAGGGGGAGCCCATCTCCGGCAGCTACAGTCAGGTTTCCCGCAGCGGTCAGGGTATTTTTGCCGTCATGCAGGCCCCCCTGGAAGGCTTCTACGAGGCCATCGAGGTAGCCGGTTTTATTCTCATGGTGGGAGGCTTCCTGGGGGTCATGGGCAAAACCGGCGCCATTGATGCGGGGATCGCCGCCATTGTAGAGAAGCTGGGGGGCAGCGGCACCATTTTGATTCCAATTCTAATGTGTGCCTTCTCTCTGGGCGGCACCACCTTCGGCATGGCAGAGGAGACCATGGCCTTCTATCCCCTGCTGATTCCCGTTATGGTGGCCGCTGGCTATGACACCGTGACTGCCATCAGCGTTATTTTGCTGGGGGCCGGAGCCGGCGTGCTGGGTTCCACGGTGAATCCCTTCGCCACCGGCATTGCCGCAGGCTTCGCAGGGGTAAATATGGGGGAAAACATGGGCCTCCGGCTCCTCATGCTGGTTCTGGCACTGGGGCTTTGCATCGGGTTTGTGCTGCTCTACGCAAATCGAATCCACGCAGACCCCTCCCGCTCCCTGGTGGCCGCCCAGCGTCAGAGCAATCTTCAGCATTTTGCATTAAAATCCGAAGCCACCACCCAGCTGACAGGCACACAAAAAATTGCCCTTTTCCTGTTTGCCTTGACCTTTCTCATCATGGTCTACGGCGTGATTCCCTTCGCCGACATGGGCATCACCGCAATTCCCACCCTGGGCTGGTGGTTCCCGGAGCTGTCGGCCCTGTTTTGGGTGGCCGCCGTTGTTACCGGCATGGTATGCCGGGTGGGTGAGGGCAATATTGTGGATGGGTTTGTAAACGGGGCAGCCGATTTGTTGGGCGTGGCCTTTATCATCGGCATTTCCCGGGGCATCACCGTCATTATGAACCGGGGTCACATCACCGACACCATTCTCCATTGGGGCGAGCAGGCCCTGACAGGCGCCGGAGGCGTAGGCTTCATCCTTTTGGCCTTTGGGATCTTTCTCCTGCTGTCCTTCCTGATTCCCTCCTCTTCGGGGCTTGCCACCCTGTCCATGCCCATTATGGCCCCTCTGGCTGAGATGACCGGGGTAAGTCGGGCCTTGATGGTGACGGCCTACCAGTCTGCCTCCGGCCTTGTCAACCTGATTACCCCCACCTCGGCGGTGGTGATGGGCGCTCTGGCCATGGGCCATGTCAGCTATGGCGTTTGGCTCAAATTCGTATGGCGGCTTTTGGCCCTGCTGACGGTCATGTGTATCCTGTGTCTTGTGGGAAACGCCCTTCTATAGAAAAAGCAGAAAGTCCCCTCTGGTCAGGAGGAGACTTTCTGCCCC
>CAZFXB010000250.1:0-2897 GCA_964522835.1 uncultured Oscillospiraceae bacterium | reverse complement strand
AAAGAGATGCGGAAGGCCGCAAAGATGATGGAGTTTGAATATGCTGCCGTCCTTCGGGATCAGATCATTCAGCTCCGCGGCCAATCTTAATTCGCAGGAAGGAAATTAACCTATGGACAACCAATTCAAAACTCCGGAAGAAAAGCGGGCAGAGCGAAAAAAGCTGCTGCAGCGTCAGCGGCTGATTCGCACAGCGGCCATCCTTTTGGCCATCGTATTGAGCCTGGCTTCTCTGATTCAGAGCTGTTCCACAAAAAAGGCCATTGAAGATCTGGCTGCTCAAATTGCTGCCAAGAAGGCCGCTCAGGCGGCCCAGGTACAGGCCCCCCAGGAGGAAGCTCCCATCCCCTCCTCCAGCACCCAGAGCGGCGACGGCAAGGTAACCCTCAGCTTTGTGGGCGACTGTATCCTTGCCAGCAATGGTGGAGACGGCGGCTTTGAACGCTGCTATGACCAGAATGGAGCTGCCTATTTTTTTAAGAATGTCAAATCGATTTTTGAGGGAGACGATTTGACCATTGCCAACCTGGAATGCGCACTCTCCACCTCCGGAGAGCGTGTGGAGAAATCCCAGAGCTACCAGGGGGATCCCTCCTATGTGTCCATTCTGACCCAGGGCGGTCTGGATGCTGTCAACATCGCCAACGACCACGGCCACGACTTTGGAGACGAGGGCCACGTGGACACGCTGGCCAACCTGGACAAGGCCGGTATCAGCCGATTCGGCAACGGATTTGTAAAAATCGTGGAAGCCGATGGCATCAAAATCGGATTTACCGGGGTGGACGAAACCGACCTGGGCAGCTCCGGCGCAAAAGCAGAGCTGGAAGAGACCCTCCAGAAGCTGAAGGAGCAGGGCGCAGAGCTGTTGATCGTCTCCTTCCACTGGGGCGAAGAAGGGCAAACCGAACCGGATGACAGCATGATTGCCCTGGCCTACGCAGCCATTGACGGCGGGGCAGATCTGGTCATTGGCCATCATCCCGGGGTGCTTCAGGGTATCGAATGTTACAAGGGAAAATACATATGCTATTCTCTGGGCACCTTTCTCTACGGTGCCGGGACAGAACCCCGGGATATGAACACCATCATCTTTCAGGTGGTCATGTCTGTCGCCAAGGGTTCGGGCCAGACCGATGATTTTCAAATCATCCCCTGTTCCCTTGCCTCCACCCAGACCAACGATTTCTGCCCCACACCACTGACCGGCGAGGATGCCCAGCAGGTGCTGGATCAGATCTATGCCATGAGCAGCCAGCTGGAGGGCGGCATTACCCCCTGAGCAAGCCTGGGGGGTGGTCTCTGGCCGTCCCGCTGGTAGTCAGCTGCGATTTTGCGGTGTATTCCCTGTTATGCACTGGTGCGGTAGCACTATGCCTCTCTTGTTAAAGGGAGGTGGGCCGCCTACAGGCGGCTCGGAGGGATTGTGCAGCAGGGAGTTTCGTATAACTAAAAAACACCGGCGAATTCGCACTGCAGTAGTCAATCCCTCAGTCAGCTTCCCCCCAAGGGGTGAGCCATGCCTCCTACGAATTCGCCTAAGGTTCTATGTAATTGCACCCGGTTCTGCCGGGCGATTGATAATCGCCCCTACCAGAAAACAGAACTTTGTACAGAATCAACGGGGCATCGGGGACGCCGCCCCCCTACGGCTGGTACAAATTTGACTGCTCTACGGATTCGCCGGAAAACACCACAATCTATTCCCTATTATCTATTCTTTATTCTCTATTATCTTCTACCCCCCATCTCTCACAACAAACAGGAGCTGAGAAACATGCAGGATAAAATCATCGTCAAAGGAGCCCGGGAAAACAACCTGAAAAATGTGAACCTGACCATCCCCCGGGATAAGCTGGTGGTTTTCACCGGCCTTTCCGGCTCCGGAAAATCCTCTCTGGCCTTTGACACCATCTATGCCGAGGGCCAGCGGCGCTATGTGGAGTCCCTTTCCTCCTACGCCCGGCAGTTTTTAGGCCAGATGGACAAGCCGGATGTGGACAGCATTGACGGCCTGTCCCCCGCCATTTCCATCGATCAAAAGACCACCTCCCGGAACCCCCGCTCCACCGTGGGCACAGTAACCGAGATCTATGACTATCTCCGGCTCCTCTGGGCCCGGGTGGGTGTGCCCCACTGCCCCAAGTGCGGCAAGGAAATCCGCCGTCAGAGCGTGGATCAGATCGTAGACCACGTGATGGAGCTGGAGGAGGGCACCCGGTTTCAGATTCTGGCTCCCGTAATCCGTGGCAAAAAGGGCGAGCATCAGAAAGTATTTGCCGACGCCAAAAAGAGCGGCTATGTCCGTGTCCGGGTGGATGGCATCACCTATGACCTGTCTGAAGAAATCTCTTTGGCAAAAACGAAAAAGCACAACATTGAAATCGTGGTGGATCGTCTGGTAATGAAGCCGGACATTCTTCGTCGGTTGACCGACTCCATCGAAACCGCCCTGAGTCTCTCCGGCGGCATGGTCATCATTCATCTCGTCCGGGAGGATCAGGAGCTTTCCTTCTCCCAGAACTACGCCTGCGAAGACTGCGGTATCTCCATGCCGGAGCTGGAGCCCCGGATTTTTTCCTTCAACAATCCCTACGGAGCCTGCCCCACCTGCAGCGGCCTGGGCTATCAGCTCAAGGTGGATCCCGACCTGATTATGCCCAACCGCAGCCTGTCCATTTTGGAGGGCGGTATTATCGCCACAGGCTGGGGCAATGCAAAAAATGACACCATCAGCCGGATGTACTACGAAGCCCTGGGCCGGAAATACCACTTCACCCTGGATACCCCCCTGGAGAAAATGTCCCCGGAGGCCATAGATGCGCTGCTCTACGGCACAAAGGGGGAAAAGCTGAAGCTCCAGTATGACCGGGGCAACGGCCGGGGCACCCTGGAGC
>CAZFXB010000249.1:0-2898 GCA_964522835.1 uncultured Oscillospiraceae bacterium | reverse complement strand
GCAAGGCCGCCATTATTGTGGTGAATAAGTGGGATATGATTAAAAAGGACACCCATACCATGGACAAGTTTGAAAAGTCTGTCCGGGAGGGGCTGGCCTACATGACCTATGCACCGGTGGTGTTTATCTCTGCCCTGACAGGGCTCCGGGTGGATAAGATCTACGAGACCATCAATGCGGCTGCCAATGCCAACTCTATGCGGATCTCTACCGGTATGCTCAACAATATTCTGGCAGATGCCACCGCCCGGGTTCAGCCCCCCACAGACAAGGGCCGTCGCCTGAAGGTGTACTACATGACCCAGTCCGGCATCCGGCCTCCCACATTTGTCATGTTCTGTAACAGCGCCAAGCTGTTCCACTTCTCCTATCAGAGATATCTTGAGAATCAGCTCCGGGCCGTATTTGGCTTCGAGGGTACCCCCATTAAGATGATTGTGCGGCAGAAGGGCGAGGACGGTGACAAGGTATGAGCATCCTGCTCTGTATTGTAGGCGTGCTGCTTATGACTCTGGTGCCCTATATTTTGGGCTGCTCCAATGGAGCCATTCTGGTCAGTAAATATATCCTCCGGGACGATATTCGGAATCATGGCAGCGGCAATGCGGGCATGACCAACTTTCTGCGGGTATTTGGGAAAAAGCTGGCCCCTCTCGTCATTGGGACGGATGTGCTGAAGGCGGTTTTTTCACTGCTTTTGGGTATGTTGGGCGCAAAGCTCCTGGCCCAGGGCGGCTATGCTGTTGTCACTCCGCTGCAGGCCAAGTATCTCTCCGGCCTGTGCTGTGAGCTGGGGCACATGTTTCCTGTCACCTTTGGATTTAAGGGCGGAAAGGGTGTGCTCTCCGGGGGCACCATTGCCATTATGATCTCCTGGCAGGTGGCGGTGGTGGTTTGGGGCAGCTTCCTCGTTCTGGCGCTGGTCACCAAGTATGTTTCCCTGGGTTCCATTTCCACCGGGATCCTGTATCCCATTATGGCCTGGGTGCTGTATCGGGATCCATTGATTCTGATCTGTGCGGCTTTGACCGGGGGACTTCTGGTCTGGGCCCATCGGGGTAATATCCAGCGGCTTGTCAGCGGTACAGAGAGCAAGTTTTCCATTCATAAAAATTAAAAATGACCACGGAGGTTTTTCCTATGAATATTACTGTTGTCGGCAGCGGCGGCTGGGGTACTGCACTGGCAAAGCTGCTCCATGAGAATGGACATCAGGTCACCATCTGGTCCTTTGCCCAGAGCGAGATCGATTATATCAAAGAGCACCACGAAAACGCTCTTCTGAAAGGGGTGCATATTCCGGAGGAGATCGGCCTTACCACTGATATTTCCACCATTGCGGGAAAGGATATTGTGGTTTCCGCAGTGCCTTCCTTTGCTGTGCGGCAGACCGCCGAGAAGATGAAGCCCCATCTGACCCCCAACACGGTGATCGTTTCTGTTACCAAGGGCGTGGAGCGGGATACCTCAGAGCGGATGAGCCAGATCATTGCAGAGGTCACCGGCGCCACTGTGGCGGTGCTCAGTGGCCCCACCCATGCTGAAGAAGTGGGCCGGGGAGTTCCCACGGGCTGCGTGGTAGCCTGCCCCGACAAAAAGGTTGCCGAAATGGTGCAGGATGCCTTTATGAGCGATGTGTTCCGGGTCTATGCCGGTTCTGACATTGTGGGCGCAGAGCTGGGTGCAGCGCTGAAGAATATCTATGCCCTGGTGGCAGGTGTACTGGACGGCTTTGGCTGCGGGGACAACACCAAGGCTCTGATGATGACCCGGGGACTGACCGAGGCAGCACGGCTTGGTGTGGCCATGGGGGCAAAAAAGGAGACCTTTGCAGGTCTGTCCGGTGTGGGCGATCTTATCGTAACATGCTGCTCGAAGCACTCCCGGAACAACCGGTGTGGTACCCTCATTGGTCAGGGCATGAATGTGCAGGATGCCATGAAGGAAGTTGGGGCTGTGGTAGAGGGCTACTACGCCTCTGCGTCTGCCCACGCACTGGCGGAGAAGATGAACATCGAAATGCCCATCGCAGAGGCTGCATATCGGGTTCTTTACGAGGGAGCCGATGTACAGCAGACCATCGACTCTCTGATGCGCCGTGAGAGGGGGGCCGAAGTGGACGAGACCTGGCTGTAACAGAAAAGGTGTGCCGGAGGCACGGCACAGGCGGCCTTCCTGTACACAAAAATACCGGATAACAAGATAAATAACGAATTCCATACCAAAAGACGGAACCCACTCCTAAAGGAGCAGGTTCCGTCTTTTTGGGGATATTATAGAGGAAGAATCGGAGTTAATTTCTTCCAATGAGGCTTTCGTCTACGGTGGAGATCAGGATCAATGCGATCACTGTCAGGCCGGCCAGAACGCCATAAGCTACGCCGTAGGAAATGCTCCGGCCGATGATGCCTACGATGGACACGCCCAGGGCGCCCACAGCAGCAACCAGGGGCTTGAGCACCTTATAGGCCATGGGGAAATCATAGCGGCCCCAGATGGTGTTGGTGAGAGATACCAGGTAATTGGCTGCACCGCCCAGCATAATAGCAAGGAAGGGGAGAGAGGCAAACTTGGTGGCGGTGGTGGGGATCAGGTTCAGCACGATGGCCAAAATGGCTACCACCATGGTAAAGCGGATGGCAAACTTGGGGCCCTTTTTGGCATCCAGAACGCCGCAGCCCACAGAGCCCACACAGGCAAGAATACCTGCAATGCCCAGCATCATAAAGATGATGGGATCCGGCTGGCCCTCGGGGGTCACATAGCCTGCCTGAAGCATCCGGGGAACAAAGTTGGTCATAATTCCAAGGCTTAGAAGCTCCATAATGCCCAGAGAGATGGCAATGACCCAAACCTTTCCGGTGGAAAGAAGCTTTTTCACGGTCCAGGGGGAGGTCT
>CAZFXB010000248.1:0-2907 GCA_964522835.1 uncultured Oscillospiraceae bacterium | reverse complement strand
ACTACTCCGCATTGCTCAACAGTCTGGACAGCGGAGCCACCGCCAAGATCACCATCCATAACCGCCCCATGAGCAGTGCTGCTGTTAGCCGAGATGGATGGATCCCCCACTGTGATGATGGTCTTGACCATTTTCGGGATGAATACAATCAGATGCTCACCGATCAGGTCAGCGGTGCTGACGCATATTGTCAGGATAAGTATATCACCATCACAGTATCTCGACGCAGCATTGAAGATGCCAGAAGCTACTTTTCCAGAGTTGGTTCCGATCTCAGCAGCCAGTTCTCCCGGCTGGGTTCCAAGTGTTCGCCTCTGGAAGCGGAAGACCGCCTCAGGCTGTTTGCCCACATTTTTCGGGATGATGTGGGGGATGGTTTTCAGTTCAGCCTGAAAGATGCCATGAAGCGAGGGCATCATTTCAAGGATTCCATCTGCCCCAGTGGTATGGCGATCAAATGGACACACTTCTGCACCGATGGGAAATATGGCAGAGTTCTCTACCTTCGGGATTACGCCAGCTACATCAAGGATTCCTTTGTAACAGAGCTGACAGCCCTGAATCGGGAAATCCTGCTGAGTATAGACATTCTTCCTGTCCCCATGGACGAAGCCATCAAGGAGGTCAACAAGCGTTCCCTGGGCACGGAAGCCTCCATTGCCTCCTGGCAGCGGAGCCAGAACCAGCGGCAGAACTATTCTGCCATGCTGCCCTTTGATCTGGAACAGCAGCGACAGGAGAATAAGGACTTTCTCAATGACCTGACCTCCCGAAATCAGCGGATGATGCTCTGTACCGTCACCATTGCCCACTTTGTAGACAGTCTGGAACATCTGAACAACGATACGGATGCCATCCAAGCCATTGCGGATCAGCTCCTGTGCCAGTTCAGTATTCTCCGGTTTCAGCAGTTGGAGGGTCTGAAAACTGTCCTCCCTTATGGTTGCAGAAAAATAAACATCCTCCGTACCCTGACAACGGAAGCTCTTGCAGCCCTGATGCCCTTCCGGGTACAGGAGATCATGGACAAGGGCGGCATTTATTTTGGACAAAACAGCATTTCCCGGAACCTGATTCTGGTGAACAAGGAAAAACTGCTGAATCCAAATGCCTTTGTCCTGGGCGTACCCGGTTCCGGCAAATCCTTCTCTGTGAAAGAGACCATTGCATTTCTGTTGCTGGCTACACAGGACGATGTGCTGATCTGCGATCCCGAAAATGAGTATGGTATGGTGGAACAAATGGGTGGCACCGTGATCCATATTGCCTCCGGCGGCAGGGATCATATCAATCCTCTGGACATGGTGGAAAACTACGGAGAAGGCAACAATCCTGTCAGTGAAAAGTCTGAGTTTATGATGGCTCTCTTTGAACAGCTTGCCAAGGGCACCATCACCGGCAAACAGTTTTCTATCATTGACCGCTGCACTACAGAAGTCTATGCAGAACACCGCCGTGGTGGAAAGCTACCCACCTTAATCACATTCCGGGATAAGCTGCTGGAACAGCCAGAGCCGGAGGCCAAGGAGCTGGCACTGGTTCTGGAGGCCTACGCCACTGGCAGCTTGGATGTATTCGCCCATCCTACCAATGTGAACACCAACAGCCGTGTGGTGGCCTATGACATTCTGGGACTTGGTGAACAGCTAAAAACGCTGGGGCTCCTTGTTATCACCGATGCCATGCTGAACCGTGTGGCGGAGAACTGGAAGAAGGGTGTCCGCACCCATATCATCATCGACGAATTCCATGTGGTATTTGAAAATGAGCATTCTGCCAATTTCTTCGCCTCTGCATGGCGGCGGTTCCGGAAACGTAATGCCTATCCCACTGCCATCACGCAGAACGTGGAATTTTTGCTGGATTCCATTCAGGCCAGAACCATGCTGTCCAATTCTGAATTTGTGGTCATGCTGAATCAGGCATCGGGAGATCAGCAGAAATTAGCACAGCTTTTTAACATTTCACAGGAACAGATGAATTATATCACCAACGCAGAGGCAGGCTGTGGATTGATTCGTTACGGAAGTACCCTGGTTCCTTTTGAGAATCATTTTCCTAAGAATACAGCCCTGTACAAACTGATGACCACACGCCCGGGTGACTTCTATGAACAGAATAAAGCTGCGAGATAAGGACATAAAGCTCCGTGGAAGGGAGTTACTTACCGCAAAAGCCGTCCGGCGAATGAATATAAAGGCACTTGTCAAAAAGGCTAAACCCACAGCACAGGAAGATCAAACCATCGAAGCCGATGCCGTTGATGCCAGCGAAAATATGTCGGTATCTTCTGTACGGCGAGTAACGGTCATAAGGAAACAGGTCGCAAAGAAACGAAGTCAGAAAAAAGCACCAAAGAACCCCCGCACTGCAAAGGATACACCGGAGCCATCTCCGGCGGTTTCACGCACCCCCCAGAAGAATTCTCCTGCAATTCTATCAAAAGAACCGCCTGCATCAACGACAAAATCCAGTGTTCCACAACCAATAAAAACGGTACATAGCCACAGCAATCCAGCTACTACATCCACAAAAATATCCTCTCATATATGCACCTCAGAAAACCTTACTGCATCAAAGATCTTCCCCACAAAGAAACTTGAAATTAAAAGTTCCAAGGCAGTGCGGCCGAAGCAAATCCACACTTCCATTACAAGCTCTCAAAAAAGTACGCCCGCCGTCCATCAATTTACGCACCGTATCCACCAAACAAAAGCAGCAAAAGCACAAGTCGCTGCTGCAAAAAGGATGACGAAGGTAGAGCAGATCAAACAATCCATGGAGGTTGTTGTCCAGAGGATTGGAAAGGCCATCGGCAGAAAGCTACCTCTGCTGTTTGGCGGTGCGGCTGGTGTGCTTGCCCCGATTATAATTGTTATTCTGGCGGGTGCAATACTGGCATCCCCC
>CAZFXB010000247.1:0-2922 GCA_964522835.1 uncultured Oscillospiraceae bacterium | reverse complement strand
ACATGGTCAAGACCGCCGTAACCGATATCGTAGGCCCAGCCGTCGCCGCCGAAGATCCACTGAGAGGGCTTCACCAGCAGATCGGTCATCTCAGCGATTTCGCCCAGTGCGGGAACGGAAGCCTTGTGGGCCTCGATCTGCGCCTCGAAGGCACGGGAGGGCTCTCTGGAGCCTTCGCCCTCGTTGGAAGCAGCCAGCCAGGTTTCGGCAGCAGCCTTCAGATCTGCGGGGATCTCTTCCTTCACCAGATCATTTACCAGCCCCTGGAGCTTGGCCCGACGCTGCTGGGTGCCCAGCATCATACCGTAGCCGAACTCAGCATTGTCCTCGAAGAGGGAGTTTGCCCAAGCGGGGCCCTTACCGGCCTTGTTGGTGGTGTAGGGGATGGAAGGAGCAGATGCACCCCAGATGGAGGAGCAGCCGGTGGCGTTGGCGATCATCATCCGGTCGCCAAAGAGCTGGGTAATCAGCTTCACATAAGGTGTCTCGCCGCAGCCTGCGCAGGCACCGGAGAACTCGAACAGAGGCTTCTTAAACTGGGAGCCCTTGACGGTGGTGGCTGCAAAGGGCAGGGTCTTTTCAGAAACCTTATTTACAGCGTAGTCAAATACTGCTTCCTGAGCCTGGCTCTCCTCCAGAGGCTTCATCACAAGGGCCTTGTTCTTGGAGGGGCAGACATTGGCGCAGGAGCCACAGCCGGTGCAGTCCAGAGGGGATACAGCCATGGTAAAGGTGAGACCGTCCGTGCCCTTGCCCATCATCTTGACGGACTTGGTACCCTGAGGAGCCTGCTCCAGCTCGTCGCTGTTCATCACAACGGGACGGATGGCAGCATGGGGGCAGACATAGGCACACTGGTTACACTGGATGCAGTTTTCAGGCAGCCACACAGGAACATTGACAGCAATGCCCCGCTTCTCAAAGGCAGCCGTACCGGAGGGTACCGTGCCGTCAGCCTGAGGCATCAGCTTGGAGACAGGGATCTCATCACCCCGCATGGCGTTGGCAGGCACCAGAACATTCTCGATGAAGGTATCCAGAGTCTTGTCGCCGGACTTGGCAGGCTGTGCCGCCACGCCGCCCACCTCTGTGGTGGCCCAGTCAGCAGGAATCTCCAGCTTCACAAGACCGGTGAGACCTGCGTCTACAGCAGCCTTGTTTTTGTTTACAGTATCCTCGCCAAACTTGCCATAGGAGCTCTCACAGGCGGCATACATATACTTTACAGCATCATCAATGGGGATGATATTTGCCAGCTTAAAGAAGGCACTCATAAGTACCATGTTATACTTGGTGCCAAGGCCCAGCTCTGCGCCGATCTTCACCGCATCGCAGGTATAGACATTGACATTGTTCTTTGCAATATACTGCTTTGCCTCCACAGGCAGAACAGCCCCCAGCTCCTCTACGGTGTAGCCGCAGTTGATGAGGAAGGTGCCGCCGGGCTTGCAGTCCTGGGCCATGGGATACTTCTCGAGGTAAGAGGCATTGTGGCAGGCTACAAAGTCGGAAGCGGTCACATAGTAAGAGGAACGAATGGCCTCGGGGCCAAAGCGCAGGTGAGAAATGGTAACGCCGCCGGACTTTTTGGAGTCATACTGGAAGTAAGCCTGGGCGTTGAGATCGGTGTTGTCACCGATGATCTTAATGGAGTTCTTGTTGGCGCCAACGGTACCGTCGGAACCAAGGCCCCAGAACTTACAGGCGGTGTTGCCCTTGGCCTGACAGTCGGGATTCTCCAGCACAGGCAGGCTCAGGTTGGTCACATCGTCCGTAATACCCAGGGTAAAGGGATGCTTGGGGGTCTCAGCCATAAGATTCCGGTAAGCGGAGATCAGGCAGCCGGTGCCCACATCCTTGGAACCCAGGCCGTAACGGCCGCCAACTACCTTTACACCGGCAAACTTGGTGCCAGAGAGTGCAGCCACCACATCCAGATACAGGGGTTCAGCCAGGGAGCCAGGCTCCTTGCAGCGATCCAGCACAGCAATGGACTTTACAGTTTCAGGCAGCACGTTTACCAGGTAATCGGCGCAGAAGGGACGGTAGAGATGTACAGAAACCATGCCCACCTTGCAGCCGTTGGCGTTGAGGTAGTCACATACCTCCATCAGGGCATCGCAGGAGGAGCCCATGGAGATCACTACCTGCTCTGCGTCAGGAGCACCGTAGTAGTTAAAGGGCTTATAGTTGGTACCCAGCTTTTCGTTGACCTTGTCCATGTACTTCACAACGATGCCGGGAATGTCGTCATAATGAGCGTTGCAGGCCTCACGGGTCTGGAAGAAGATATCCGGGTTCTGAGCAGTACCCTTGATATGGGGATGGTTGGGGTTCAGAGCCCCGGCACGGAAGGCACTTACCTTCTCCTTGTCCATCATCTCCTCCAGATCGGCATAGTCCCACACACCGATCTTCTGGATCTCGTGAGAGGTACGGAAGCCGTCGAAGAAATGCAGGAAGGAAGCGGAGCCCTCGATGGCCGCAAGATGGGCCACTGCGGCAAGATCCATAACCTCCTGGGGGTTGTTGGATGCCAGCATGGCAAAGCCAGTACCACGGCAGGCCATAACGTCGCTGTGGTCACCAAAGATGGAAAGGGCATGGGTTGCCAGCGCACGGGCAGAAACATGCATCACACAGGGCAGATTCTCTGCGGCGATCTTATACATATTGGGGATCATCAGCAGCAGGCCCTGGGAAGCGGTAAAGGTAGTGGTCAGGGCACCGGACAAAAGGCTTCCGTGTACGGCACCGGCGGCGCCGCCCTCAGACTGCATCTCGGCCACCTTAACGGTCTGACCAAAGAGGTTCTTTCTCCCTCCAGCGGCCCATTCATCCACATGCTCGGCCATAACGGACGAGGGGGTGATGGGGTAAATGGCAGCAACATCGGTAAAAGCATACGCTACATGAGCCGCC
>CAZFXB010000246.1:0-2947 GCA_964522835.1 uncultured Oscillospiraceae bacterium | reverse complement strand
GGTCATGGGGCATTTTTTCTGTTAAGAGGGAGGCGAAAAGATGGAAATACTGACCCCACAGGAGATTAAGGACAAGGTGCTGTCCCTGCCTCTGGCTCCCGGCGTATACCTGATGAAGGATAAAACCGGAACCATTATCTATGTTGGTAAGGCAAAAAAACTGAAAAACCGGGTGAGCCAGTATTTTCAGGATTCCGCAAATCATTCCCCGAAGACCAGGCTTCTGGTAAGTCATATTGTCAATTTTGATTATATCGTTGCCGGGTCAGAATTCGAAGCACTGGTGCTGGAATGCAGCCTCATAAAGCGGCACCAGCCCAAGTATAATATTCTGTTGAAGGACGATAAGGGGTATCCCTATATTCGAGTGGACTTAAAAGAGCAGTATCCTGTATTCACCATGGTAGGAAAACGGGCGGCAGATGGGGCAAAGTATTTCGGGCCCTACGGCGGACGGTTTGTGACTCAGCAGGCACTGGATACCATTCGGCTTACCTTGAAGCTCCCCGGGTGCAGCAAAAAGTTTCCCCGAGACATTGGCAAGGATCGGCCCTGCCTTAATTATCAGATTGGAAACTGCGACGGCTGGTGTCAGAAAAAGATGACCATGGAAGAGTATCGCAGCCGGATCCAGCAGGGAATTCTTATGCTGGAGGGACGGAGTAAGGAGCTATCTAATGATCTCCTCTCCCAGATGGAAGCGGCCGCTGAACGCCTGGATTTTGAAGCAGCCGCCCTTTTGCGGGATCGGTATCGGGCCATTGAGGCCCTTTCCCGGAAGCAGCTGGTCTGCTCCGGTGCCATGGCGGATACCGATGTGGTGGGATTCTTTCAGGGAACCGCCAAAACCGGCTTTTCTGTGCTGCATTTTGTCTCCGGCAGTCTGATTGATAAGGATGTGGAGGTCTTTGAAACTGACGGAGGAGCCACGCAGGAGGAGCAGGTCTCCACGCTGGTGAAGCAGTACTATCTGCGCCGTGGGCTTGCCCCAAAGAATATTTATCTTCCCTGTCAAATGGAGGACAGTGTGCTGTTCGAGCAGCTATTGCAGCAGGAGTACGAAAAAAAGGTGCGGATTTCCGTGCCTCAGCGGGGAGACCATGTCCGTTTGGTTGAACTGGCCAACTCCAACGCCCGGGAGGAGGCCGAGCGAGTCTCTACAGATTATGAGCGAACCAATAAAACACTGGAGCTGCTGGGTACCATGCTGAAGCTGGAAACCTTGCCCCGACGGCTGGAGGCCTATGATATCTCCAACATGGGCAGCGATGATATTGTGGCATCAATGACCGTGTTTGTGGATGGACAGCCTCTGAAACGGGATTACAAGCGTTTCAAATTAGAGGGACTGGAAGGGCCCGATGATTATGGCTCCATGCGACAGATCATCGAACGGCGATTTACTCACTTTCTGGCCGGAGATAAGGGATTCTCAGACCGTCCGGATGCACTGCTGATTGATGGTGGCGTTGTCCACGCCGATACGGTGCGGCGGCAGCTTTCTCTGATGGGACTGTCCATCCCGGTGTTTGGTATGGTAAAGGATGATCGTCATCGTACCCGGGCTCTGGTAACGCCCCTGGGAGAGGAGATCGGCATTCAGGGAAATCAGGCCATTTTTTCGCTCATAGGCCGGATTCAGGAGGAGACCCACCGCTTTGCAATTACCTACCAGCGGCAGCTCCGCTCGAAGCGGGTGAAAAAATCCTCCCTGGACAATATTCCCGGTGTGGGAGAGAAGCGCAGGCAGGCACTGATGAAGCATTTTAAAACAATTAAAGCCATATCCAGCGCAGATATAGACGAATTAAGTAAGATCGTTCCAAAGAATACCGCCGCCGCTGTTTACCAATACTATCATGGCGGGGAAACCACAGAAGGAGAAACAATATGCGAGTCATTACCGGAAGTGCCCGAGGGGCAAAATTAAAGACCCTGGAGGGGCTGAACACCCGACCCACCTCTGACCGGGTCAAGGAAGCTATTTTTAATATCATCCAGTTCCAGGTGGAGGGGCGGAGAGTGCTGGATCTCTTCAGCGGCAGCGGACAGCTGGCCATTGAGGCCCTGAGCCGTGGAGCGGATTATGCAGTCATGGTGGACGAAAGCCGGGAGGCCGTGAACATTATCAAGGACAATGTGAAGAAGGTTAAGTTTGACCAGACCAGCTCTGTTTTCCAGATGGACTACATGAGATATCTGTCTACCTGCCGTGAAAAGTTCGATATCATCTTTTTGGATCCTCCTTATGCAGAAAAAATGCTGGAAAATGCCCTGCGAAAAATATCGGAAATTGACATTTTGTCGGAAGGTGGTATAATAGTCTGCGAGCGGCCCAAGGAAAAGGTCATGCCCGCCACAGTGGGGGATCTGATCGCTTCCCGGGACTATGTTTATGGTAAAACCGCCATCAATCTTTATACCAGGTGATTTCCATGAAAACAGCCATCTATCCCGGCAGCTTTGACCCCATAACCCTGGGGCATCTGAATATTATTACCCGGGCAGCATCTATTTTTGACCGTCTCATTGTATTGGTTGGTTATAATATCAAAAAACAGCCCATGTTCTCTCCGGAGGAGCGTGTAGCCCTGATCCGTGAGGCCACACGGCATCTTCCCAATGTGGAGGTAGAAGCTTCAGATGAGCTTTTGGCCCATTACGCCAAAGAGAAAGGGGCCTGTGTTGTAGTCAAGGGCCTGCGTGCCGTCTCTGATTACGAGTCCGAGTTTACCCAAAGTCTCATCAATAAGAAGCTGAACCCGGAGCTGGACACCATGTTCCTGGCGGCGGAAGAGAAATATATGTATTTAAGCTCCAGTGCAGTAAAGGAGCTGGGCCGGTTTGACGTGGATTTGCGGGACTTCCTGCCGGCGGAGGTCATTGACGAGTTTAAGCGAAGATTAAATGCAAGGAGATAGTCGCATGGAGAAAACAACCATTGAAT
>CAZFXB010000245.1:0-2958 GCA_964522835.1 uncultured Oscillospiraceae bacterium | reverse complement strand
GCCCCGCCTGGAAAGGGCCAATACGGTTTCATCCATGGACTGGCACCCCAGTTCCACCGTACCAACGCCAAATTGCCGGAGACGGGCTACCGTCTCCCGGTCAATGGCATCGGGCCGGGTAGAAAGCCGCAGATGAGAGAGCCTCCCATTCTGCAAAAACGGCTGGGCCACTCCCAGCAGCGCCTCCTGCTGGGAGACAGGGATTGCTGTAAAGCTGCCTCCGTAAAAGGCCAGCTCCGGGGCCTCCCCGGACCTTTGAAGTCCCTCCCGAATCTGCTGCTCCACCACCTGGGGGGGCACAGGCGTTCCCACTCCGGTGATCTTTCTCTGGTCGCAGAAGACGCAGCCATTTGGGCATCCCAGATGGGGGATAAACACAGGGATAATACGTTTTTTTGCCATGGTGCCTCCTAAAAATCGCAGGCGACCCCCAGGGGCCGCCTGTTTTTACATTTCATTTGGGAACAGCTTTTCTATGGCGCTGTGAGCCGCATCCTGCTCTGCACGCTTTTTGCTGGAGCCCTTGCCTCTGCCGACCACAGACCCATTGAGGCTCACCTCTACCAGGAAGGTCTTGTCGTGATCCGGGCCATCCTCCCCCACCAGGGCATAGGAAATAACCTGATCCCGATTTCTCTGAACCAGTTCCTGGAACCGGGTCTTATAATCCCCGTTGCCGCCGGATTTTATTTCCTTCTGGAGGATCAGCCGATGGATGATACCGTGGGGCACCTCCATGCCTCCATCCAGATAGGAGGCTGCCAAAACCGCCTCCACTGCATCGGCCAGCATGGAGGGCCGGTGGCTGCCGCCGCCGTGGCTCTCTCCGTGGCCCAGACGAAGCACACTGCCCAAATCCAGCTGCTTTGCCACCTCTGCCAAATTTTTTTCGCACACCAGCTCTGCCCGAAGCTTGGTCAGCTCTCCCTCGGGCCGGGTGGGATAAACCTCATACAGGTGCTCTGCCACCACCAGACCCAGAATGGCATCCCCCAGGAACTCCAGCCGTTCGTTACTGCCCATGCCCTCCTTCTTGTGCTCATTGGCGTAGGAGGAATGAGTCAGCGCATTCTGCAACAGGCTCTTATTCTTGAAGGTGTATCCCAGTTTCCGTTCAAATTCGCTAAACAAGATGCTCGTCCCCTCTTATGCTTCTTTTTTTCCGGTCATTTTGTGGATGTTCTCTCCGATGGCCTCACAAACCCCCGTCTCCACACAGATCTTAGCCTGACGGATTGCGTTCATAATGGCCCGGTCATCCGAAGAACCATGGGCCTTAATCACAGGCTTGGTAATACCCAGGAACATGGCGCCCCCCACCTCAGAGGAGTCCAGCAGCTTTTTAATATCATTGACCCCGGATTTACACAGCAGATAGCCAATTTTGGAAAGCAGATTCTTTCCAAACATGGCCTTGAGCTGGTGGGCCATAAAGATGCCGGTTCCCTCAATGGACTTGAGCAGCACATTGCCGGAAAAGCCATCGCAGACCACCACATCGCAGTCCCCTGTGGGAACCCCACGAGCCTCCACATTGCCCACAAAGTTGAGATCTCCCCGTTCTCCAGCCGCCTTTAGAAGGGCGTAGGCTTCCTTCTGGAGCTCTCTGCCCTTGGTCTCCTCAGAGCCGTTGTTCAAAAGTCCCACCCGGGGATTTTGAATATTTAAGTACTTTTCTGCATAGAAGGCACCCATGTAAGCAAACTGCATTAGATACTCCGGGGTACACTCATTGTTGGCCCCTGCATCCAGGATCACACACTTGCCCTTTTCCGTGGGGCAAACAGGGCAGACCGCCGCCCGCTTGATGCCTTTGATCCGTTTTGCCACCAGGGTGGCCACGGTCAAAAGGGCACCTGTATTGCCGGCGGACACAAAGGCGTCTCCCTTGCCCTCCGCCAGGAGCTTTGCCCCCACCACCATGGAGGAATCTCCATTGGTGCGGAGCACCGCCGTGGGATTGTCACACATGGTGACGATCTGGGATGCGAAGGCAATCTCTACGCCCTCCGGCAGGGTATCAATCCCTGCCTCCTTCAGGCACTCCAGGATTTTGTCACTCTGGCCCACCAGAATGATCTCCACACCATAGGCCTTAGCCGCTGCAATGGCACCCAGTACCGCTGCCTTTGGGGCGTTATCCCCGCCCATTGCGTCTACGATAATTTTCATAGGTTGCTCCTTTCGGGGGCCTTACAGCCCTTCCTTGATCTCCTGAATGGTTTCAAGAGACCGTCTGCTGACTTCCAGATACCGGTCATGCTTCTTGCCTTTAAACTTGTAATTAAGCTGGTCAATGATACCAAAGTTCACATTCATAGGCTGGAATTTCACAACGCTCTCGTCGCTGATATACCCGGCCAGGGCACCGATTCCCGTCCAGGTGGGGAAATTGATGGGTTCCTTCCCCAGAATCTTCCGTCCCATCTCCAGAGCCGCCAGCATGCCGGAGGCGGTGGACTCAATGTAGCCCTCCACACCGGTCATCTGTCCTGCAAAGGCAATGTTGGGGTTTTTCCGGGCACAGTAATACCGATCCAGCAGTCTGGGGGAATCAATGTAGGTGTTCCGGTGCATCACGCCATACCGAAGATACTCTGCATTGCGGAGGGCGGGGATCATGGAGAACACCCGCTTCTGCTCCGGCCACCGGAGGTGGGTCTGGAAGCCCACAATGTTGTAGATACTGCCGGACTGGTTGTCCCGCCGGAGCTGCACCACCGCATAGGGCTCTTTCCCGGTTTTGGGATCCTTCAAGCCCACAGGCTTGAGGGGGCCAAACCGGAGGGTGTCCACACCCCGCCGGGCCATAACCTCCACGGGCATACAGCCCTCAAATACTTTTTTATCCTCAAAGCCGTGTACCTCTGCCTCCTGAGCGGCACAGAGTTCCCGGTGGAAGCTGAGGTATTCCTCCTCGTTCATGGCACAGTTGATATAATCCGCTGTTCCCTTGTC
>CAZFXB010000244.1:0-2967 GCA_964522835.1 uncultured Oscillospiraceae bacterium | reverse complement strand
GGTCTGCGTCAGAGAAGAGATTGTCATAGAGACGAACCTCAGCCTCTACGGCGGTTTTCTCGTCCACCCAGTGGATGGTGGCACCCTTTACCTTCCGGCCGTCGGCAGGATCGCCGCCCCGGGAATCGGGGTCATATTCGCAGAGAATCTCGGTGACGTTGCCGTTTTCGTCCTTGACGCAGCCGGTGCAGCGGATAAGATATGCGCCCTTCAGCCGACACTCGGGGCCCTCGGGATACAGACGCTTATACTTGGGGACGGGAATCTCCAGGAAGTCATCGGCCTCCACGTAAAGGTTCCGGGAGAAGGATACCTGGCGGGTGCCGTCCTCGGGATGGCCGGGGTTGTTCTCAACCTCAAACAGCTCGGTCTGCCCCTCGGGATAGTTGGTGACGGTGAGCTTCATGGGGTGGATTACAGCCATGACACGGCTGGCGGTTTCGTTCAAATCCTCCCGGAGGCAATGTTCCAGGAAGCCGTATTCCACCACGGAATAGACCTTGGATACGCCGATGCGGTCACAGAAATTCCGAATGGATTTTGGGGTGTAGCCCCGGCGGCGGAGGCCGCAGAGGGTGGGCATCCGGGGATCATCCCAGCCGGATACATAGCCCTGCTCCACCAGCTGGCGAAGCTTACGCTTACTCATAACGGTGTGGTCAATGTTCAGCCGGGCAAACTCAATCTGCCGGGGACGACTGGGCACAGACACGTTTTCCACCACCCAGTTGTAGAGGGGGCGGTGGTTCTCGTACTCCAGGGAGCACAGGGAGTGGGTGATGCCCTCCAGCGCATCCTGAATGGGATGGGCAAAGTCATACATGGGGAAGATGCACCAGGAGGTACCCTGGCGGTGATGCTCAATGTACCGGATCCGGTAGAGCACCGGGTCACGCATGTTGAAGTTGCCGGAGGCCAGGTCGATCTTTGCCCGGAGGGTATATTTTCCCTCGGGGAACTCCCCGTTCCGCATCCGGCGGAACAGATCCAGGCTCTCTTCTATGGGACGATCCCGGTAGGGGGAGATGGCAGGCTTGTTTACATCGCCCCGGTATTCCTTAAACTGCTCCGGAGTCAGCTCGCAGACATAGGCAAGCCCCTTCTGAATCAGTTCTTCTGCAAACTGGTAGGTCTGTTCAAAGTAATCAGAGCCGTAGAAGAAGCGGTCGTCCCAGTCGAAGCCCAGCCAGTGGATATCCTCCTTGATGGCATCCACGTACTCCGTGTCCTCTTTGGCGGGGTTGGTATCGTCCATACGCAGGTTGCAGATGCCGCCAAACTTTTCGGCACTGCCAAAGTCGATGCACAGGGCCTTACAGTGGCCGATATGAAGATAGCCGTTGGGTTCCGGCGGGAAACGGGTGTGTACCGTCATACCCTCGTACTGGCCCCCCTGGGCAATATCCTGCTCTATAAAATTGTGTATAAAATTACGGGATTCCTCCATGATCTCGGGCATACGTAAATACATCCTTTCCGCTAAGTCTTTAAGTCGGTATATTATACCCCTTTTTTGTGGCTTTTTCAATTCCTTTCTGGGCCTTCTTGAAAAAACATCCGTAAAAATTCCTGGGGGAGGGCTGGTTTTGCAGGAATTTTTGAACTGGGACAGAAAATTTACAAATTTCCTCTTTCCTTCTGGGGAAAAGTAGGGTAGAATAGGGGAAGAAAAATTATGCTGGGCGTAATGTGGGCCTGACACAAAATAAAGGAGACTGAAAGACATGAGTGTACCGCAGTATAAAAGAGTGCTGCTGAAGATCAGCGGCGAGGCATTGGCAGGAAACGCAAAGCGTGGACTTGATTTCGATGTGATCGGCAAGGTCTGCGATGTGGTAAAGCAGTGCGTGGAATCCGGCGTTGAAGTTGGCATCGTAGTTGGCGGCGGCAATTTCTGGCGTGGACTGAAGGATGGCGGCGACCGGATGCAGCGTGTCCGGGCTGACCACATGGGTATGCTTGCCACCTCCATTAACGCCCTGGCCATTGCCGACTGCCTGGAGCAGCGGGATGTGGAGGTTCGGGTGCAGACCGCCATTGAGATGCGGGCCATTGCCGAGCCCTATATCCGTTCCAAGGCCTGCCGTCATCTGGAGAAGGGCCGTGTGGTGATTTTTGGCTGCGGTACCGGCAATCCTTATTTCTCCACCGACACCGGCGCTGCCCTTCGGGCTGCTGAGATCGATGCAGATGTGATCCTGCTGGCTAAGAATATCGACGGTGTATATGACTCTGACCCCGCTGTGAATCCGGATGCCAAGAAGTATGACGACATTACATACTCCGAGGTTCTGGCCCAGCAGCTCCAGGTTATGGATACCACTGCCACCTCCCTGTGCATGGATAACAACATTCCCGTGTTTGTGTTTGCATTGAAGGAGCCCCAGAATATCTACAAGGCTGTTATGGGTGAGAATATCGGCACCTATGTTCACGGCTAAATTGAAAAAATACATTATATAGGAGGAACCACAATGAAAGTTGATATGAAGCCCTATTCCGCAAAAATGGATAAGACCCTGGAGGTACTCTCCTCCCAGTTTGCCTCTGTACGTGCAGGCCGTGCCAGTGCCGGCGTACTGGATCGGATCTCTGTTGAGTATTATGGACAGGATACCCCCATCAACCAGGTGGGTTCCATCACTTCTCCCGACCCCAGAACCCTGGTCATCGAGCCCTGGGACAAGACTCTGCTCAAGTCCATCGAGAAGGCCATTCAGGTCAGCGATCTGGGCATCAATCCCCAGAACGACGGCCGTATTATTCGCCTGGTGTTCCCCCAGCTCACCGAGGAGCGTCGTAAGGATCTGACCAAGCAGGTGAAGAAGTATGGCGAGGATGCCAAGGTTGCCATCCGGAATGTACGCCGGGATGCCATGGATGCCATTAAGGCCATGAAGAAGAAGTCCGAGATCACCGAGGATGAGCAGAAAACTGCAGAGAAGGATCTCCAGAAGGTTACCGATG
>CAZFXB010000243.1:0-2989 GCA_964522835.1 uncultured Oscillospiraceae bacterium | reverse complement strand
GACCTGAATGCATGTGCATTCGGGTCTTTTTTCTATGCGAAAATGCCATCAGGGAGGATCCTCCAATGCAGTCTATTCTGTCCGAATTTCTGGAACTCACCGCTTACTCCGTCACATCCAAGCATGAGGGGGAGATTAGAAAATGTCTAAAGGAAAAGCTTGTGGCGCTGGGTTTTGCCGTGTCAGAGGATGAGGCTTTTCCAGAGACCGGCAGCGGCAATCTGTATGGATTTTTGAAGGGGAGCCTGCCGGGGGAGCCGATTCTGTTTACAGCCCACATGGACACGGTGAAGCCCTGTGAGAACAAGCGTGTCATTGTGGAGCCGGATGGTACCATCCACTCCGACGGCACCACTGTGCTGGGTGGGGACGACATAACGGGAATTGTGGAGTTTCTTGAGGCAATTCGTCAGATTCAAAAAGAAGATATCCCCCACCGGGATGTGGAGGTGATTTTCACCGCCTGTGAGGAGTATTTCGTGGAGGGGGCCCAGAAGCTGGATTACAGTCGGATCCGTTCGAAGCAGTGCTACGTGCTGGATACGGATGGAGCCATTGGAACGGCCGTACTGGCTGCGCCTACCGGGATTCGCATTATGGCAGAGATCACCGGAAAAGCCTCCCATGCGGCCCTGAAGCCGGAGGCGGGGATCAATGCCATAGCCGTTGCGGCTAAGGCGATTTCCGTGATGAAGCTGGGGAGAATTGACGAAAACACCACCGCCAATATTGGTATTATCCGTGGCGGAGACAGCGGGAATATTGTTCCGGAAAGCTGCTTCGTGGAAGGGGAGACCCGCTCACTGAACCATAATGCGGCTCTACAGCAGGCGAAACACATGGAAGCCTGTTTTCAAAAGGCGGGAGCAGAGCTGGGGGCAAAGACTCAGGTCACTGTGCAGCTTGTCTATAACGCCTGGCAGGTGGAGGAGGAGCGCATTCTGTGCCGCCGATTTGCCCGGGCTGCCGGGAAGCTGGGGCTAGAGCCCCGGTTTCAAAAAGCCTGTGGCGGCAGTGATGCCAGCTTCCTGTCGGCCCACGGGATAGAATGCCTGGTGCTGGCCACGGGGATGCACGAGATCCACTCTGTAAGAGAGTATACCACTCTGAAAGAGATGGAAACCATGGCCCAGGTGGTTAAAAATCTGATGTGTGATAAAGACTAAAATAAGGCTGACCATCTCCGGATGGTCGGCCATTTTTTGTGCAAAATAAATTTAAAAATCATTCATAAATTCATATTGACAAAATGGGAATTCAGCGGTACTATGAACACAAAGAGAGTTAGCACTCAAAGATGAAGAGTGCTAAAGCAAGTCCCTTCGGAAAGGAAGATTGATTATGAACGTACAGAGATTTACACAAAAGACCATGGAAGCGGTTCAGCTGGCACAAAACATTGCAGAAGAACACGACAATCAGCAGATCGAGCAGTGCCATGTGCTGCTGGCTCTGCTGATGCAGGAGGATGGACTGGTGCCCCAGCTGCTGATCCGTATGGGGGTTACCACACCCTCGGTGACAGCTGCCGCCAAGGAGCTGGTGTCCCGGCTTCCTGCGGTTACTGGCTCCGGCCGGGAGGCAGGAAAGGTTTATATCAACCGGGATGTGGACAGCGCCTTTATAGAGGCGGAAAAAGTGGCTGACAGTATGCGGGATGATTTCGTCTCTGTAGAGCATGTGCTGCTGGGCCTTATTACGAAGGCCAACAGTTCCATGAAGCAGCTCTTTGAGACCTACAATATCACCTCGGAAAGCTGCCTCAAGACCCTGAAAGAGATTCGTGGCAGTGCTCGGGTTACCACGGATAACCCGGAAGGCACCTATGATGCGCTGAATAAATATGGCACCGACCTTGTGAAGCAGGCCCGGGAGAAAAAGATGGATCCCGTCATTGGACGGGACGAGGAGATTCGAAATGTGATTCGGATCCTGTCCCGAAAGAGCAAAAACAACCCGGTGCTCATCGGTGAGCCCGGCGTTGGCAAAACTGCCATTGCCGAGGGGCTGGCCCAGCGAATCGTCCGTGGGGATGTACCCAAGAATTTGCAGGATAAGACCATATTCTCGCTGGATATGGGTGCGCTGGTGGCAGGCGCCAAGTACCGGGGCGAATTCGAGGAGCGTTTGAAGGCGGTTTTGAATGAAGTAAAAAACAGCGAGGGACAGATTATCCTGTTCATCGATGAGCTGCATACCATTGTGGGCGCCGGTAAAACGGAAGGCAGCATGGATGCAGGCAATCTGCTCAAGCCCATGCTGGCCCGGGGTGAGCTTCACTGCATCGGTGCAACCACACTGGATGAATACCGCCAGTATATTGAGAAGGATGCCGCCCTGGAGCGTCGGTTCCAGACTGTTCTGGTGGCAGAGCCTACGGTGGAGGATACCATTGCCATCCTCCGTGGTCTGAAGGAGCGGTACGAAGTGTTTCACGGCGTGAAGATTACGGATCCTGCCATTGTAGCGGCGGCTACATTGTCCAACCGCTATATCACAGATCGGTTCCTTCCGGACAAGGCCATTGACCTGATTGACGAAGCCTGTGCCATGATCCGGACAGAGATGGATTCCATGCCCACGGAGCTGGATCGGGTTCGCCGGAAAATCATTCAGATGGAGATTGAAGAGGCTGCCCTGAAAAAGGAGCAGGACACCCTGTCTGAGGGACGGCTTCAGGAGCTCCAGAAGGAGCTGGCAGAGGAACGGGATACCTTTAAAACTATGCAGACCCAGTGGGAAAATGAGAAGAGTGAGATCGGCCGGGTACAGAAGCTCCGGGAGGAGATTGAAAAACTGGGCCGTGACATTGAAGAGGCAGAGCAGAACTATGATCTGGAGCACGCTGCTGAACTGAAATACGGAAAGCTGCCGGAGGCGCAAAAGGCCCTGGCTGCCGCAGAGCAGCAGGCCCAGCAGGCAGAGAATGACAATACCCTGCTCCGTGATAAGGTAAGCGAAGAGGAGATATGCAGGATCGTTGCAAGAT
>CAZFXB010000242.1:0-2990 GCA_964522835.1 uncultured Oscillospiraceae bacterium | reverse complement strand
AGCTGGGCAAGGTTGACCAGGGCGGCGGCGGCACCGTTGCCATGTACATGGCCAACCGGAACATTCTCACCCTGGATACCGGCGTCCCCGTGCTGTCCATGCACGCCCCCATCGAGGTGGTTTCCAAGCTGGACTGCTACATGACCGCCAAGGCCATGAAGGTGTTCTATCAGGATAAGTAATCAAACTTTCTGCTGACGCAGAAAGCAAAATCACGCAGGCAGCAAGTCCAAGGGCCTGCTGCCTGCGTATTTTTGTACCTGTGCAGATGGAGGGAGGTTTCCATATGAAACGAATTGTGCTGATTCTTTGTCTTATGCTGCTTTTTCCTGTTTTCTCCGGCTGCCGGTCCGACCGGGGCGAAGCCAACCAAGTTAAAACCGATATCCCAGTAGAGGTCTCTGATGATGTGATAAGCCAGCTGGAAACATATCCCGATAGCTACCGTGAAACCTGTAAACGAACTGATCTGGTCATCATGGATCAGGATGGCGAAGTCCTCAACGAAAATCTGTGGAATGACTTCTATGAAAAAGTTCAAAATGGAGAATCCGCAGAGATCGTTGTTGCATATTTCACCATGGAGGGAGACCCCATTCTAAATTATGTGCGCTACGATGGTGCTTCTTTTTATCATGTACACGATCACAGCCGAGATATGTTCGGTGCAGAACCCCATTACACCGCAGAAACTTTCACCTATCTGCAATCCTTTGTGGATGTGCAAACTGAGATGTTTGTGCTCAGCAACGCCCCTCTGGCAGATTATGATGCCTATGAGGAATACTGTAAAACTCAGCCAGAACCATATCCCGAAACCCTGATTCGTATCATCAGACATTCCGGCGAATGAAGCTTGGAAGAGGACTGGGGAGATTCTGAGGTTTGGCCGTAGAAAATAGTCCGTGAAGTTCGGCTTTGCCAAGTGAAGTTATGCCTGCGGCATAGTGAAGTATTTTGCCTGGGCAAAATGTGAAGTTAAGTGTGCCACGCACGCCCGCAGGCACTTCACTATGCGAAGCATCGCTTCACGCACCGAAGGTGTGCTTCTCGTGCCGTTAGGCACACTTAGTTCAAAAAAGCCTTTTGTCAGTAGACAAAAGGCTTTTTTTGTGGCAGGGGATGAGGGATTCGAACCCCCGAAAACGGAGTCAGAGTCCGGTGTGTTACCGTTACACTAATCCCCTGTATTCATGCGAATCTCTCCGAAACGCATGATTTATTATACTCCGTTTTTCGGAATTGTCAAGCACTTTTTTGAGAAAAATGAAAGTTTTTCGAAAAAAGCACGATCATGGCAGCATCAGGGCTCATATTCGAACTCCAGATCATAGAGGCTGACGATATCGCCCTTTTCAATGCCCATTTCCTCCAGCCGTTCAAACAGGCCGCACTTCCGAAGCTGCCGGTCGAAATACATCCGGGACTCATAGTCATCGAAGTTGATATCGGCCATAAGCCGCTCCAACCAGGTGCCGGACACCAGCCACACATCGTCCTGCTGCTCAATGGTGAGCTCGTCCCGATTGCCTGCCTGCGGCAGAGGCTTCACGTACTCAGGCTCGTAGACGGTGATGGGGGGCAGTTCCTTCAGCTTTTCGTATACCACCCGCATCAGCTCCTTGGTGCCCCGGTGGGTAGCGGCAGACATTTCATAAAGGGGCATTCCCAGATTTGTGACATACTCCCGAAGCCGGGTCAGATTCTCTGGATCCTGGAGAATATCCACCTTGTTGGCAACCACGATCATGGGCCGCTCTGCCAGGTCAGTAGAATACTGCCGCAGCTCCTCGTTGATGGTGATAAAATCCTCCACCGGATCCCGGCCCTCGCAGCCGGACACATCCACCACGTGGACAATAAGCCGGCAGCGGTCAATATGCCGCAGGAAGTCGTGGCCCAGACCTACGCCCTCGGAGGCTCCCTCGATAATACCGGGGATATCTGCCATAACAAAGCTTTCGCCCTCGCCCAGATAGACAACGCCCAGATTGGGGAACAGGGTGGTAAAGTGATAGTTGGCGATTTTGGGATGGGCACCGGAAACCACGGAAAGCAGGGTGGATTTTCCCACATTGGGGAAGCCCACAAGGCCCACATCTGCCAGCAGCTTTAGCTCCAAAAATACATCGTGGCTCTCGCCGGGAAGTCCAGCCTTGGCAAACCGGGGTGCCTGCCGGGTGGGGGTGGCAAAATGCTGGTTGCCCCAGCCGCCTCTGCCGCCCTTGGCCAGGACGAAATCCTCCTGGTCGGACATATCCTTAATTACCTCGCCGGTCTCTGCATCCTTTACCACAGTGCCCAGGGGGACAGAGATAATCAGATCCTCGCCATGGCGGCCCTTCATGTTGCTGCCTCTGCCGTCGCCGCCGGGGCCGGCAGAATATTTCCGCTTATAGCGGAAGTCCATCAGGGTGGTCATGCCTGTATCCACCCGGAGTATGACGCTGCCGCCGTGGCCGCCGTCGCCGCCGTCGGGACCGCCTGCTGCAATATATTTTTCCCGCCAGAAGGACATGCAGCCGTTGCCGCCGTTGCCTGCCTGGACGAAGATTCGGACTTTATCCACAAATTGTGCCATAATGAAACTCCTTTTGATACAGTATGTCCACCGGTAAAAGAATCATACAAGAAGAAAAAGAGGGTGCATACGCACCCTCCTGTTTCAGCAAATTACTGCTCAGCGACCTCGTAAACGGAGACCTTCTTGCGGTCTCTGCCCAGACGCTCGAAGCGAACGATGCCGTCTACACGAGCGTAGATGGTGTCGTCACTGCCGATACCCGTGCCCTGACCGGGATGGATATGGGTGCCTCTCTGGCGAACCAGAATGTTGCCAGCCTCGACCTTCTGACCGTCGGCCCGCTTAACGCCCAGACGCTTGGACTCGGAGTCACGGCCGTTCTTGGTGGAGCCGCCGCCCTTATGGTGGGCAAAGAACTGAATGCCAATCTTAAGCATGATTACACCTCCAAAACAGTTAGATGTTC
>CAZFXB010000241.1:0-3056 GCA_964522835.1 uncultured Oscillospiraceae bacterium | reverse complement strand
GAAGCCAGCAGATTTACAGTCTGTCCCCTTTGGCCACTCGGGAAATCCCCCATATTTTGTTTACTTTCGATGGATTGGAGCCGGTAGACGGACTCGAACCCCCGACCTGCTGATTACAAATCAGCTGCTCTACCAACTGAGCTATACCGGCAGCTCTCGAAAGCATGAATATTATACCCCTCCATAAGGATTTTGTCAAGCACTTTTTTAGAAAAATGAAAAAATTTTTCGGAGCTTGTAATGAAGCCGCCGGAATGGTACACTAAGGAGGAGAAAGGACGTGACACCGGTGGTACAGGAGAAGAAACATGCGGAGGGCGTGCTGAAGGAGTTTTATGGTCTGTGCGCCATCCCCCATCCCTCCGGCAAGGAGGAACGGCTGGGGCAATATCTCATGGAACTGCTTGAGAAGCGGGGGCTTTATCCCCAGATGGATTCCCGGGGGAATATTCTATGTGATATTCCTGCCACCGGGGGGCTTGAGGGGCGGCCCAGGCTGATGATGCAGGCCCACATGGATATGGTTTGCGTGGGGGCGGAGGATTACTGCCCGGAGACGGATCCCATCCGGACGGAAATACGGGATGGCTGGCTCTGTACCGACGGCAGAAGCTCCCTGGGAGCGGACTGCGGCATTGGACTGGCAGCGGCCCTGTATGTGACAGGGGGTGCCTTTGCCCATGGGCCGATCCGGCTGATTTTTACTGTGGACGAAGAGCGGGGACTCCGAGGAGCAGAGGCACTGTCGGAGCGCTGGGTTCAGAACTGCGGCGGTATCATCAATCTGGACAGCTTCCATTTTGGCCAGGTGTTTATCTCCAGTGCCGGAGGGCTGCGGCAAACCTTCCAAAAGCAGACCGAGTGTTTTTTCCCTATGCTGGATTGGCCGGTGCGGATCAGCTTGCATGGGCTCTTAGGGGGGCACTCTGGAGACGATATTGGGAAAAACCGGGGGAACGCAGGACGAATTTTGGTGTGGTTCCTCCAGAGCCTGGATTTTCCCTATGAGCTGGCTACTCTGTCCGCAGGCAGCACCCACAATGCCATTCCCGGTGGGGGCTATGCAGAGATCGTGGTGGATCGGCGGGATGAAGAAAAGCTCCGGCAGCAGACCACGCTGTTTGCCGAGGGAATTCGGGAGCTTTATCCGGAGGAGAAGGCGTTTTCTCTGGAGCTCCAGGACGGAGAGATGCCCCAGTGGGTTATGACGGTGGATCAGCGGGACGATTTTCTGGCCCTGGGGGGTCTGATTCTCTGCGGCGTTCAGGAAATGCATCCCCTGTGTCCCCAGGTGGTGGGTACATCCAACTCCATGGGGATGCTCTTTGGAAACAGTGACCATATTGAGATTCGCTCCTTCCCACGGAGCTACAGTCAGGAGGCCATGGAGGCACTGGGGCAGTTTCATACCATGGCAGCAGAAGGACTGGGCTTTACCGCTGAAAACATTGGTTATCCAGCCTGGCCTGGAGTAAGTCAGGATCCCCTGTCCGATCTGTTCCTGGAGCAGGGCGAAAAACTGGGCTATCCCATGGAGAAGCAGGCGGTGCATGTGGGACTGGAGAGTGCCTGGCTTCACAAGCTTGCACCTCAGACCCCCATTGTCACTGTGGGCATGGAGATCCGGGATCCTCATGCTGTCTCCGAGCGGGTAGAGGTGGAGTCGATTGAAAAGTTTGTATGCCTGTTAACCCGGGTTTTGGAACACTTTGGAGAATAATTCCATAGATATAGTTACAAATCGTTACAATGACCACAAGATATTGTGGTCATTGTAATTTTCATGTTCGATTTATGCCCTGGGGATTGGTCGAAATTTGCCCGTTGACAGGAAAATCGATTTTTCCCCTTGACAATGGGGGCGGGGTGTGACAAAATATAGTGGCGATGCGACAGAGGCCCACAATATCTTGTGGGCTCTTGTTACGCAGACGCATAATGTTGTGTTTTAAAGTATTAGATAAATGAGGGGAAGTATATGATTCAGAGTATTATCAAAAGAGACGGGCGTGTGGTTCTGTTCGAGCAGAATAAGATCGCCGCAGCCATTTTGAAGGCCCTGGAGGCCGCAGGAGAGGGCAATGCCGCTGATGCAGCCCGGGTGGCCAATGATGTACAAAGTGCCCTGGCTTCCCAGTACGGGGAGCAGTCCCCCAATATCGAGGCCATTCAGGATCAGGTGGAGAAGCAGCTGATGAACCACGGGTTCAACAATACGGCTAAGGCGTATATTCTCTACCGGGCCAACCGTACCCGGGCCCGGGAAGCCAATACCAGCCTGATGAAGACCATCGATGAGATCACCAATATTGATGCCCGTGTCAGCGACATGAAGCGGGACAATGCCAATATCGACGGCAATACTGCCATGGGCTCCATGCTCCAGATCGGTGCTGCCGGAGCCAAGGCGTATAACGAGATGTATCTCCTCCGGCCGGAACATGCCAAAGCCTACCGGGAGGGCGATATCCACATCCACGACTTTGATTTCTATTCTCTCACGACCACCTGCTGCCAGATTGATATTCTGCGGCTGTTCCACGGGGGCTTCTCCACCGGTCACGGCTACCTGCGGGAGCCCCAGAGCATTGCCAGCTATGCAGCTCTGGCGGCCATTGCCATCCAGTCCAACCAGAACGATCAGCATGGCGGCCAGTCCATCCCCAACTTTGACTATGCCATGGCCGAGGGTGTAGGTAAGTCCTACCGAAAAGCTTATGTGCGGATGCTGGTGGAGGGCGTGGAGGATCGCCTGGACCGGGAGGATGTGAAGGAAGCGGTCACCGAGGCAGTTCGGGATGCCGAGGAGGTCACAAAAGAGAATGCCCGGCTTGAAAACTCCGAAAGCTTCGATAAGGCCGTCATTGCGGGCCTGTGCGGCGGACTGGCGATTTCCCCCAAGGATGCAGCCCACCTTATCACCCGGGCCAGAAAGCGGGCCTATGAGATGACAGACCGGGAGACCTACCAGGCCATGGAGGGCTTTGTCCACAATCTCAATACCATGCACTCCCGTGCCGGTGCCCAGACTCCCTTCTCCTCCATCAACTACGGCA
>CAZFXB010000240.1:0-3058 GCA_964522835.1 uncultured Oscillospiraceae bacterium | reverse complement strand
TGAGCATACTGTCCAAAAATACATGGGCCTGGCCCTCACCGGAATCGTCGATGCCTGTGACCATGCCAGCGGCATTGATATTCAAAAACAGACCCTGGGCGTGCTTTCCATCCTTCACAGTCTTGTAGATTAGCGTCACCGGATTGCCGGATTTTTCGTGGTAGGCAATGGCGGGACGGAAATCCATGTTGTAAATACGGTTAGCGGCACAAAACAGCACCGTCTCCTCGTCGGCCCGGAGAAAAAAGTCTCTGTTCATCAGCACATCCCGGAGAGAAAAGCGGGCACTGGTGTCCTTGAGGCCGTGGGAGGCACCGGGAAGCATAAACATACCGCCCTGCTTTTTGTTGAGGCCCCACTCCCGACCCATGTTCAGGTGGTCAGCCAGGGAACGGTAATTGGTGGGGGTGATGACACCCACTGTGTCAATGCCGGAGTTTGCCATAGAGGAAAGGGGGAAGTCAATGAGGCGGTATCGGCCTCCAAAGGGGATGGAGGCCACAGGCCGCTCCTCAATGAGCTTGCCGTAATTTTCTCCGGTGTAGTTGGTGGAGATAAGACCGATAATACTGCTCATAATTCTGCCTCCTTAACCGTTTTGCTGGTCGTCGCCCAAAAGGGTGATGGTTCCCTGGGGATCATCTGTGCCGAAGGTGGTACCCTCCAGGATGGTGGCCCGTTCTGCCACGATGGCCCGGTAGACCCTGGCACCAGGCTCTACCACCGCATCCGGCAGCAGAATGGAGTCCTTCACCAGTGCTCCTTCTCCGATGGTTACATTGGAGCCCAGAACCGAGTGCTCCACCGTACCCATGATCTTGCAGCCGTTGCTGACGATGCTTCGCTGTACATCTCCCGTGGGGCCCACAAAATGGGGCGGGTAAATGTTGGAGTTGGAGAAGATGCGGATGGAGTTGTAGAGATCCAGAGCCGGATCTTTTTCGAGAAGCTCCATGTTGGCGCTGTAATAGCTGTCGATGGTGCCTACATCCTTCCAGTAGCCGGAGAATTCATAGGCAAAAAGCCGCTTCTGCTGGGAAAGCATGACGGGAATGATGTTTTTTCCGAAATCATGGGAAGAGGATTTGTCCTCGTGATCCTGGAGAAGGGCACTGCGGAGCACCGGCCAGGAGAAAATGTAAATGCCCATAGAGGCCAGGTTGCTGACAGGTTTCTGGGGCTTTTCTGCAAAGTCTACAATGCGGCCCCCTTCGTCACTCTCCATAATGCCAAACCGGTTGGCCTCCTCCCAGGGGACGGTCATAACCGATACGGTGAGATCTGCCTGGTTTTCCTTGTGGAAGGAGAGCATCTTGCTGTAGTCCATGGTATAAAGGTGGTCACCGGACAGAATCAGTACGTACTCAGGGCTGTAGGAATCAATAAAATCGATGTTGTGATAAATGGCATCAGCAGTGCCCATGTACCAGGAACCGCCGGTTTCTGTTTCGTAAGGGGGAAGCACGTGAACGCCTCCGTTGGAGCAGTCCAGATCCCAGGCTTCGCCGTTGCTTAAATAGGAGTTTAAGACGGTGGGCTTGTACTGGGTCAGAACGCCTACGGTATCAATACCGGAGGAGACGCAGTTGGAGAGGCTGAAGTCGATGATGCGATATTTTCCGCCGAAGGAAACGGCGGGCTTTGCGTTTTTCTTGGTCAGGGCCAGCAGTCGGCTGCCCTGCCCGCCAGCAAGAAGCATGGCAATACACTCTTTTTTACGCATGGGAACCCTCCTTAATGATGAAGCAGTTTTCGGTCACGGGACAGGGAGCTGCCCCGTGGCCGAAGAAGGACTTACTTTAGTTTATCACAATGGGTGTGCCAAATGTCGTCGCAATACTCCCGAATGGTACGGTCGGAGCTGAAAATACCAGCGTTTGCAATGTTGTGGAGGCTCATCTTGCCCCAGCGTGCCTTGTCCTGATAAGCCCGGGAGACCTCCTGCCAGGTTTTGAAATAGGCATCGAAGTCCTTCAGTACAAAGTATTCGTCGTTACCCTTCATAAGTGCATCGTGAATACCGTAGAAGTTTCGGCCCATGGGCAGGAAGGTGCCGTCGATGAGCTGGTCGCAGACCCTTTGAATCCGGGGGTCAGCGTGGGCGGTTTCAAAGGCGATATAGCCGCCGTTTTGATAGTAGTTCATCACTTCGTTTGCTTTCAGACCGAAGATGAAAATGTTGTCATCCCCCACCTGCTGCCGGATTTCCACATTGGCTCCGTCCAGGGTGCCCAAGGTGACGGCACCGTTGAACATAAATTTCATATTGCCGGTGCCGGAGGCTTCTTTACCGGCGGTGGAGATTTGCTCCGACACATCTGCGGCGGGATAAATGAGCTGGGCAGTGGATACATTGAAGTTTTCCGGGAAGATCACCTTGATCTTCTGGCTCACCACGGGATCGTTGTTCACAAGCTCTGCCAGAGAGTTGATATACTTGATGCACTCCTTAGCGAAGGCGTAGCCTGCGGCAGCCTTGCCGCCAAAGATGAAGGTGTGGGGCTGAATATCTGCGTTGGGGTTTTCTTTCAGCACATTGTAAAGGTGCATGATCTTAAAGGCTGCCAGCAGCTGACGCTTGTAGGCGTGGATCCGCTTTACCTGAATGTCGAAAACGGAGTCCGGGTCAATGTCAATGCCCATGCGATCTTTGATAAAGTTGCCGAAGCGAACCTTGTTCTCACGCTTGCTCTTGGCCAGCTCCTCCAGGAAGGCGGGATCCTCTTTGTAGGGCAGCAGGTTTTGAAGCTTCTGCGCATTGCCCATCCAGTCCGGGCCGATGGCATCGGTGATGAGCCGGGACAGACTGGGGTTGGCCTCTGCCAGGAAACGACGGTGGGTAACACCGTTGGTTTTGTTGTTGAATTTCTCCGGCGTCAGAGCGTAGAAGTCCTTCAGGGTGTCCTCCTTCAAAATCTCCGTGTGGAGGGAGGCTACGCCATTGACGCTGTAGGAGCCGATGATGCTCAGGTGGCCATGTGTACCTGACCGTCCCAGAGGATGGCCGTGTTCCGGAGCCGTTCCTGCCAGTTGGCGGCGCTGCGGTCAAAGCTTTCGC
>CAZFXB010000239.1:0-3058 GCA_964522835.1 uncultured Oscillospiraceae bacterium | reverse complement strand
CCGCCGCCTATAACGATGCCACCCTGGTGGTGAACAACTCCAGCGTCACCTCCACCGGCTCCAATGAGAATACCGCCGATGTATCTGAGCCCTTTTCCAACGAGGCTCTGCTGATTTCCGGCAATGCCCGGGCCAATTTCTCCATCGGCGCTACCAAAACATACTACTTTAACTCCGTCTGCACCGCCGAAGGCTGGGCAGCCCTGTCCACAGACTCTGCCACCGGAGATGGTCTTGATCTCTACGCCTACAACACCGAGGGCATTGCAGAAAACGGGGGCTACTCCACCTACGCCGACACAAACTGCCGTGTCTGGCTCTACGGCAGCCGTCTCACCGCCGCCGAAATTGCCTGCATTATCTCCAAGAGCGGCCAGATCCACGCCTATAACGCAGCAGCCGCCGACGATGCCCTGCTTGCCTACAACGAAGGCGACACCTGCTCTGAGGACACTGCTCTGATCGGCGGACGAAACGCTGTGATGATCCATGCCCCGGATATGATGGGCCAGGGGCTTTGGGCTGCCGACTGCGGCACCTTCACCGCTGAGAACACCTACATCGGCACCTCCAGCGATTTGGTTTCCACCAAGGATTATAGCGACTACGGCGAAGCCGTTGGCGAATATGTGCGCTATATTTCCGGCGATGTATTCCTGATCCGCTCCACCTCCGCCAACATTGATCTGAAAAACGTGGAAATGGGCAGCTTTAACAATGTGCTCTTCCACACTGTGCTGAACTCCGACTCCATGGGCAATTTCCTGGCCGCCGGAGACGGAGCACAGGTAAACCCCATCGCCATCAGCATGACGGACATGGATGTTTCCGGCGACATCCTCCACGAGGACTATCAGCGGAACATGACCGTCTCCCTGGATCATGCCACCCTGTCCGGCAATATTGTCTCCGGTACCGTGGATTCCTGGAACGAAAAATGGACCCAGTTCGGTGATGTAAACTGGGTTGTAGACGACAGCTATGATGCACGCTACGGCGTGGCCCTGACTCTGGGTGCCGACTCCACCTGGAACGTGACCGGCGAAAGCTCCCTGACCAGCCTGACCGTGGAAGAGGGTGCCGTAATTAACGGCGATGTGACCCTGGACGGCTCTCCCCTGACAGTGGAGCCTGGCCAGACCTACACCGGCGAGATTCTGGTTTCCGGCAGCTATGTCCCTGAACCGGAGGAGCCGGAAGAGGCTCCCGCTGAAGAGGCCCCTGTCCAGGAGCCGGAGGAGACCCTGGAAATTGGCTCTGAAGCAATAAACGAAGAATCCCCTGTTCAGGAGACTCCCCAGCCTGTAGAAGCTCCCGAAACCGCCTCCAACCCTGCCCCTGTTGTCATCGCCATCATCCTTGTGGTGGTTGTGGCGGCTGTCCTTGTGGTAGTCGTAAAGAAAAAGAAAAAGTAAATTCCAGTTTATTCCCCGGCTGAGAATCTCAGCCGGGGAATTTTTGTCTTTATGCGGTATTCTCAAAGAATTTTTCGAAATAAAGGCCAATCCCCATTGACACTTACTCCTCCATCCTCTATCATAATTGTGTTGAAAACATAAGGAAAGGTTGAGGAAAATGAAACGAAAACTTTGTACAGCGGTACTGACCATTCTGATGCTGTTTACATTGATGCCCACGGTGTTTGCCGGAAACAGCGGAACTTGCGGCAATAATTTGACCTGGACATTGAATGGCGGTGTGCTGACCATTTCCGGTACAGGCCCCATGGATAACTATTTTAGGTGTTATGCACCTTGGAATACCCAAATAGATGGCTTCGTAGATACCACTATTACCAAGGTTGTGATTGATGATGGCGTAACCAGTATCGGCAATTATGCATTCTTTTATTGCAGCAAACTAGCCAGCGTAGACATTCCGGACAGCGTAACCAGCATTGGTGATAATGCGTTCTGCGCTTGTTCCAACCTGACCAGCATAGATATTCCGGATAGCGTGACCAGCATTGGTCAGTATGCATTCTCTAGTTGTTCCAACCTGACCAGCATAGATCTTTCGGACGGGCTGACCAGCATTGACGCTCATACGTTCAATAACTGCACCAGACTGACCAGCATCGAGATTCCAGACAGCGTAACCAGCATTGGGCAGTATGCGTTCCGTTACTGTGTTGGCCTGACCAGCGTTAAGCTTCCGGCTGAGCTGACCACGATTGGCAATCATGCCTTCGAGTTCTGCGGCCTTACCGGTATTAGTTTTCCGGATGGGCTGACCACAATCGGTGAGAATGCGTTCATGTCCTGCTGCGGCCTTACCAGTGTCAAGATACCGGACAGCGTGACCAGTATTGGGCGGTATGCGTTCTATGGCTGCACCAGCCTGAACAGCGTAAAACTTCCGGATGGACTAACCAGTATTGGTGCGGACGCATTCTATGGTTGCAGCAATCTTACCAGCATAGCGCTTCCGGACAGCCTGACCAGTATTGAACAGCGTACATTTTATGACTGCACCAGCCTGACCAGCGTTAAGCTTCCAAACAGTCTGACCAGTATTGGTAACTCAGCATTCTATAATTGCAGCAGTCTTGCCAGCATAGCCTGTCCAGACGGACTAACCAATATCGGTAATTCTGTGTTCTATGGCTGCAGCAGTCTCACCAGCATAGAGCTTCCAGACAGTATAACCAGCATTGGCTCCTGGGCATTTTATGACTGTTCAAATTTGGCCGATGTATATTACAGCGGTACCGTGGAACAGTGGAATTCCACTACAATTAACGGGCAAAATGATTGTTTAACCGGAGCAACGATTCATTTTGGTACACAATCTAGCCAGGGCCACACCCACAGCTGGGACAATGGAACGGTCACCAAGGCCCCCACTGCCACAGAGAGCGGTGTGAAAACCTTCACCTGTAAGACCTGCGGTAAGACGAAAACCGAAACCATTGCGGCACTGGGCTGCCCCTTCACCGACCTGAAGAACCCCTCCTCCTATTACGATGCGGTTCTTTGGGCCGTGGAAAAGGGTATCACCACCGGCATGGATAAGACCCACTTTGGCCCCAAGGAGCCCTGCACCCGTGCTCAAATCG
>CAZFXB010000238.1:0-3059 GCA_964522835.1 uncultured Oscillospiraceae bacterium | reverse complement strand
TTACTTTTTGCCGCCCTTCAGCGCCTTCATCCGGTCTGCATGGGAAAGAATTGCCTTCCGCATTCTCAGAGTCTTGGGGGTAACCTCCAAAATCTCGTCATCAGCCAGATACTCCAGGCACTGCTCCAGACTCATCTGCTTGGGGGGGATCAGCCGGAGGGCATCGTCAGAGCCGGAAGCACGGGTGTTGGTCAGGTGCTTGGCCTTGCAGACATTGACGGTGATATCCTCCATCCGGGGGTTGGAGCCGATAATCATGCCCTCGTATACAGGCACACCGGCACCAATGAACAGGGTACCCCGCTCCTGGGCGTTAAACAGGCCATAGGTGATGGATTCGCCAGTCTCAAAGGAGATCAGGCTGCCGGTACGGCGGCGCTGAATGTCGCCCTTATAGGGCTGGTAGCAATCAAAGACAGAGGCCATGATGCCCTCGCCCTTGGTATCCGTCAGGAATTCGTTCCGGTAGCCAAACAGGCCACGGGAAGGAACGGAGAAGGTCAGCTTCATGCGGGTGGTACCCACAGGGGCCATCTCCAGTAGGTCGCCCTTTCGGTTGCCCATCTTCTCAATAACAGCGCCCACATAGTCAGAGGGCACATCGCAGACCAGCTTCTCCATGGGCTCGCAGCGAACCCCGTCGATCTCCTGATACAGCACCCGGGGAGGGGAAACCTGGAACTCATAGCCCTCCCGGCGCATGGTCTCGATCAGAATAGACAGGTGCATCTCACCACGGCCTGCCACATGGAAGGCATCGGTGGAGCCCTCATCCTCGGTAACCCGGAGGGAAACATCCTTCAAAAGTTCCTTCTCCAGCCGTTCCCGAATCTGGCGGGAGGTGACATACTTGCCATCCTTACCGGCAAAGGGAGAGTCGTTGATGGTGAAGGTCATCTCCATGGTAGGAGCGGAGATCTTGATAAAGTCCAGAGGCTCCACGGTATCCGGCTGGCAGATGGTGTCACCGATGGTAATATTGCCAATGCCGCTGAGGGCAATGATATTGCCGGCAGAGGACTCGGCAACAGGCACCCGGGAAAGGCCGTCAAATTCATAAAGGCTAACAGCCTTCAGCTTCTTGGAAACCTGATCAGGATCATGGTAGTTGCAGACCACGATCTCCTGATTCTGGCGAATGGTGCCCCGCTCAATGCGGCCCACGGCAATCCGGCCCACAAACTCGTTGTAGTCGATGGAGGAAACCAGCATCTGGAAGGGTTCCTCCACATTGGCCTCGGGGCCGGGGATATAGTCCAGAATGGTGTCGAACAGAGGCTTGAGGTCGGTCCCCACCACATCAGGGGAGTAGGATGCGGTACCCTGACGGCCGGAGCAGAACAGCATGGGGCTGTCCAGCTGCTCGTCGGTGGCATCCAGGTCGATGAGCAGCTCCAGCACCTCGTCAATTACCTCCAGCACACGCTGATCAGGCCGGTCGATCTTGTTCACCACCACGATGACCCGATGGCCCAGCTCCAGAGCCTTACTCAGCACAAAACGGGTCTGAGGCATGGGGCCTTCCGCTGCATCCACCAGCAGAATAACGCCGTTTACCATCTTGAGGATACGCTCCACCTCGCCGCCGAAGTCTGCATGGCCCGGGGTGTCAATGATGTTGATTTTGGTGTCCCCATAGGTGATGGCGGTATTCTTAGCCAGAATGGTGATGCCACGCTCCCGCTCCAGGTCACCGGAGTCCATAACCCGGTCCACCACCTCCTGGTTTTCCCGATAGATGCCGCTCTGCTTCAGCATCTCATCCACCAATGTGGTCTTACCATGGTCAACGTGGGCAATAATGGCTACGTTCCTGATTTTCTCATTTACCAAAGTGGGTTGCTCCCTTCAAAAAGTATAAAAATTCCGCTTAAATATTCAAATCACAATTTCTTATTTTATCACACAACCCCTTTATTTGCAACACCGACAAGAAGTGCAAAACAGGAAAAAGCAGCCCCGGATAGAGGCTGCTTTTGTGGAAATTGAATTGTTTTACGCCGTGAAGGAGGGGCGGATGGGACGGAGATCCCCTGTGATTTCCTTCTGTCGATTTTCCCAGGTAACTCTCGTCACCTCTTCAACAAAGTTTTTTTCCTTGGCAGAGGCCGAATAATACCGAATATGAAACTGTCTGCAAACATCCATGAGCAGATTTGTATACTCCACGCTGTCAGCCGTAGGTGCAGCAAAGTAGCCACCAGCCTCCGATGCCAGTATGTCTACCACATATCTATCATCAAGTGTTGTTTTCATATAGGTTCCTCCTCCGAGAGATATTTGGAAAACAGATTCCACGCTTCTTCATCCGCCAGCATAAAACGTTTGGGTCCCGACGAGGACGCATTTGGCAGTGGCAATGCGTGAAAATCTTCCTCATAATGCTTCGCCAGTGCATCCGTTTTCGCATCAAATACAATCACACCCCGGCACCCGTTGTCGATTGAGTATTTGATTCCGAACGCAATCATCACCTCACCAATGCCATAGTATTTCCTTGTTTTTCGAGTCGTAATCGTTGGATTACTATGGGGTGCGCTCTCCAAATACAAAATATAAACATAGGCATGAGAGGAAAACACCTGGTAAGCTCCCAGTGCTATCAATTCATCATCTTCCGTTTTCAGCGAAAATTTTTTCACGTCAGGTGTATTCAAATAGCTTGAATCCCACGCCGTTTGCCACATTGATTTCTCTTTCGTTTTAACAATATCATCTTCTATTGCAGGATCAATTCGAGCAGCTACTCTGCTCCCATCAGAACTCCGAATCAAAAACGGATTAAAGTACATATGAATCTCTCCAAAATCAATGGTCATCTGCATCTTACCACAAAAGACAGTAAAATTCAATAAACATCCTTCGTTTGTTTTCCACGTTTCCTTGTATTTCCCGAACGGCTTTCAGACAGTATTCAGCAAACGGAAAATGCGTCATAAACGACGACATGGCCCGGGTGCTGCAAAAGATGATCGACGCAGATGTTCTGGTTTTGGCCAGTCCCGTGTATTTTTACTCCATTGATGCCCAGCTCAAGGCCCTCATCGATCGCACTGTAG
>CAZFXB010000237.1:0-3065 GCA_964522835.1 uncultured Oscillospiraceae bacterium | reverse complement strand
CTGGCGACCTCATCCTTACCAAGGATGCGCTCTACCGACTGAGCTATAGCAGCAACTTTGAAAGCTCCACTATTATAGCATAATCGGAAAATAAGTCAAGCGTTTTTTCGCACTTTTTCGAAACTGATGCAAGTCAATAATTAAAAACAAATTGGATCAGCTGTTTTTCAGCGCTTTTGCGGCGGCTTCACGCTGACGGCACATCTCGGCCCAGGTGGGCAGACTGCGCAGCCGCTGGGATAGATCGGAAAGGGCCTGGGGGATATGGATCTTCTGGGGGCAGACAGCGGCACAGGCGCCGCAGCCGATACAGGCAGAGGGCTGCCTTTCCGCAGGAAGACATTCGATCCGCATGGAGGCGTTGAGCACCGGGGAAAAACGAAGCTCGTTGTAGATGGACAGCAGCATGGGAATATCCAGGCCCATGGGACATCCATCGGTGCAGTAACGGCAGCCGGTACAGGGCAGGGAATCCTTCATGCCCTCGGCCAGCTCCAGCAGGAGCGATGTTTCCTCCTGTTTCAGCGGGCGATGGGCCTCAAATGTACGAATGTTGTCCTGCATCTGCTGTAGATTGGACATGCCGCTGAGGATCATGGTCACGTTGGGCAGATCTTGTAGGAACCGGAAGCCCCAACTGGGGACGGTAGCCTGGGGATCCATGGACTTTAACTGGCCTTCCTCCAGGGGTGTGAGCTGGCAGAGGCGACCGCCCCGAACAGGCTCCATGACCCATACGGGAATCCCACGCTGGGTAAGAAGCTGGTATTTTGCTTTGGCATCCTGCAAGGTCCAATCCAGATAGTTGAGCTGAATCTGGCAGAATTCCATATCCTCACCGCAATAGTCCAGAAATTTCTCCAGAACCGGAAGCCCGCCATGGGTGGAAAAGCCCAGGTGCTTGATTCGGCCAAGCCGTTTTTGCTCTTTAAAATAGCCTAGAATGTCCCACTGAGGATCCATATAGGTTTCGATAGAGTTTTCATAGACATTGTGAAGCAGGTAGAAGTCAAAATAGTCTACACCGCATTTTTTCAGCTGCTCCTCAAAAATGGCCTTGGGGTCATAGCTGGCAGAAATCTGATGGCCGGGGAACTTGGTAGCCAGGTACCACTGATCTCTGGGATACTGTGACAAGACTCGGCCAATGACCAGCTCAGAGTGGCCCCCGTGATAGGGGTAGGCAGTGTCGAAATAGTTTACTCCGTGCTCCAATGCGTAAGCGGTCATAGCTGCTACCTGCGCCTCATCGATGGAGCCGTCCGACAGGGTGGGCAGGCGCATGGTTCCGAAGCCAAGAAGGGACAGCTGTTTATTCTGGAAGGAACGATAAATCATAGAAAACACCTCGTTTGGCTCCAAAGAGCCGATTTCTATCTTTAGTTTAGCACATGGGGAGGATTCGTCAAGTTTTTTGACAGATTATTTTTTTCGGTGAAAGAGCCTTTGCAGCAGAAGATCTGTCTTGGGCACAATGGAGTCATAGAGCAGGAATACCAAATTGCTTACGCCCAGCAAAATCAGCAAAAAGAGCTTGGTCATGTCCTCCGGCACCAAAAGATAGATTACTAGCCACTCAATCATGGCGATGACCAGATTAAACAGAAGCAGCTTAATCGGAAGTCGAAGCGGCTTGGGCATCTTTTGCAGGGTGGGGCGCAGAATGGGATACCAGCCGAAAAAACCGAAAAAGATCAGATTTTCCTCCACGTTGGGCACCAGCAGAAAGGCCAGAAGGCTGATTGCAAGCCATAGGGCAGTCTGGTATTTCCGGCCCCATTTTTCTCCCAAGGGAACCAGGCACAGCCCGGCAAACATGGGGGCGGCATAAATACCCAGCTCCAATACTGCCCCCAACAGCAGGAGTACAATGCAGACAGCGGCCATCATGCCACAGGTGGCCACTAATTTGGCGTGATCTTTCATATTAGCCGCCTTGTTTGGCCTGCTTCATAGACAGGCTAATCCGCTTTTTCTTTTCATCTACACCGAGAACAAGAACCTGAACCACATCACCCACAGAGACCACCTGGGAAGGATGCTTTACATATCGATCTGCGATTTCAGAGATGTGAACCAGTCCGTCCTGATGTACACCAATATCCACAAAAGCACCAAAATCAATCACATTTCGCACCGTGCCTGTGAGGATCATGCCGGGTTTCAGATCCTTCATTTCCATGACATCGGTTCTAAGAATGGGCTGGGGCAGGGAATCACGAATATCCCGGCCCGGTTTCTGAAGCTCGGAGATTACATCCTGGAGGGTGGGCAGACCAATGCCCAGCTCCTGGGCGGCCTTTTCCATACCATAGCCGACGGCCTCCTGCTGGAGCCCATCCAGCTTTCCCACATCCTTTAGGCTGTGGCCCAGCAGCTTCAAAAGTCCCTCCGCAGCAGCGTAGGATTCCGGGTGTACAGCGGTGTTGTCCAGAATATCCTTGCTCTCCGGTACCCGCAGGAATCCGGCAGCCTGCTGGAATGCCTTGGGGCCCAGCTTGGGGACTTTTTTCAGCTGGCTTCGCTTGGTGAAGGGGCCGTTTTCTTCCCGATACAGGACAATATTCTTCGCCGTGGTGCCATTGAGGCCGGAAACCCGGGTCAAAAGGGAAGGTGAGGCGGTATTTACATCTACACCCACGGCATTTACACAGTCCTCTACTACGCCGTCCAGGGCCTCTTCCAGCCGTTTCTGGGGCATATCATGCTGATACTGACCCACGCCGATGGCCTTTGGCTCAATTTTAACCAGCTCGGCCAGAGGATCCTGGAGGCGGCGGGCGATGGATACAGCAGAACGTAAATTAACATCGAACTGGGGGAATTCTTCTGCGGCCAGCGGGCTGGCAGAGTACACTGAGGCTCCAGCCTCGGAGACGATCATGTAGCTTACATGCAGGCCCCTTTCGCTGACCTGATGAATCAGCTCTACAGCCATTTGCTCCGTTTCACGGCTGGCGGTGCCATTGCCGATGGCAATGTGCTCCACTTGGTGTTTGACAATCAGCCGGGACAAGGTGGAGATACATTCCTGTTTCTGCCGCTCGCCGTAGGTGGGGTATACC
>CAZFXB010000236.1:0-3086 GCA_964522835.1 uncultured Oscillospiraceae bacterium | reverse complement strand
CTGAGGCCATCACCAGAATCGACGAAGAAGTTTCCATCTCCTCTCTGTTCTAATGTTTCTGAAACAATCCTCTGGCTGCGATTATTTGATCGTAGGTCTTGGAAATCCCGGCAGTAAATATGACGGTACCCGGCACAATGTGGGCTACGCTGCCCTGGATGTGCTGGCCGAAAAGCTCCATCTCAGGGTGGATCGGATCAAATTCCAGGGGCTTATGGCCCAGGGAAGCTACGAGGGCATGAAGGTAATCCTTCTGAAGCCCACCACCTATATGAATCTGAGCGGACAAAGCGTTTCTGCCGCCGCCCGGTTCTATAAGATTCCGCCGGAGCATATCATTGTACTGTCTGACGACATATCCCTGGATCCCGGGCGGCTCCGGGTTCGGAAAAACGGCTCTGCCGGAGGCCACAACGGTCTCAAAAGCATCATTGCATCCCTTGGTTCTCAGGAGTTCCCCAGAATCAAAATCGGCGTTGGTGCAAAGCCCCATCCGGACTATGATCTGGCGGACTGGGTCTTGGGTACCTTCCCCAAGGAGCAGAAAAAGCTCATGGAGGAGACCTATGAAAAGGCTGCAAATGCTGCTCTTTTGCTGATGGAAAAGGGCACCGAGGCCGCAGCCAACAAGTTTAATGGTAAATAATATACACAACAGGCTGCATCCAAGCTGGATGCAGCCCTTGTGTGCTTTTCCCCGAAGGAGGCTCCGATGAATCTCATTAACCACATTTTGAAAAAATTTCCGGAATACAACACCCTCAGGGATCTGTCGGAGAAAAATATTCCCTGCGGCATCACCGGTCTTAGCTCCATCCACCGTGCCCACATCATTTCTGCCCTCCGGCAGGATACGGGTCGCTGTCTTCTGGTAGTCTGCCAGGATGACCTGGCCGCTGCCCGGATGGCCGAGGAGCTCCAGGGCTTCCTGGGAGAAAAGCCCCCAATTCTGCCCACAAGAGAGCTGAGCCTTATTGGCTCTGCCGCTGTCTCCCGTGGCTGGGAGCACCAGCGGCTTTCCATGCTGCACCATCTGGGTTCCCAGGGCTATCCTGTGCTGATTGCCTCTGCCGAAGCGCTGGCCCTTCGCACCATGCCAAAATCCACCCTGTTTTCCTCTGCCATTTCCCTTGTGGTGGGCGGCAGCTATGACATGGACACACTTTCCCACAAGCTGACCCATCTGGGCTACCGTCGGAGCACACTGGTGGAGGGTACCGGTCAGTTCGCCCTCCGTGGCGGCATTTTGGATGTGTTCTCCCCCGGTGCTCCTGCCCCTGTCCGGGCAGAGTTCTTCGGGGATGAGCTGGACTCCATGGGCTATTTCGACACCACCACCCAGCGCCGCACGGAAAACATTGAGGAGATCAACCTGCTGCCCACCGCCGAGGTGCTGCCGGAGCTTCATCCCGGCGGCAGAGAGGGGCTGGCCGCAGATCTTTCCGCCCTGATTGCCCGGCAAAAGCGCCGCAAGCATATCAACGAGCCTCTGATCGACACCCTGACCCGGGACAGGGAGGCCATCGAAAACGGAGCCCTCTTCTCCGGCTCTGACCGATATACCGCCCTTATTTACCCGGAGTTTTCCTGTGCCATGGACTATATCTCTCCGGAAACCATGGTGATTTTCTCTGACCGGATTGCTGTAGAGCGCAGTCTGGGCAATCACCTGGAGGAGCTTTCTGCCGGACTGGACAGCCTGTTGGAAAACGGCTCCTTGGTAGGCGAATTGTGCGACTTTTATAAAAACTTTGACGAACTGTGCAACCTTTGCAGGGAAAAATGCGTCATATATATGGATAACTTTTTATCCGCCAAATATCCAGAGTCCCTTCCCCCCAAGGAACTGCTTTCTGTCACGGTAAAACAGCTCCCCTCCTACGGCGGCAGTCTGGATGCGGCTGTGTCCGACCTGTCCCACTATGCAGGCAGCGGCTTTTCCACGCTGGTGCTCTGCGGCACAGAACGGCGAGCCCAGCTGCTGCTGGAAAGCCTCCAGGCCCGGGGGCTCTCTGCCCGGGTGCAGGTTCCTCTTACCGGACTCCCGGAACCGGGCGAGGTGATTCTGACCGAGGGCTCCCTTGCCTCCGGCATGGAATATCCCTCCCTAAAGGCCGCTATTTTGACCGAGGGCCAAATCACCCAGCAGCCCACCCGAAAGGCCCGCAAAAAGAAAAAATCCGCCACCAATCGGCAAAAGCTCAACACCTTTACCGATCTGACCCCTGGAGATCTTGTGGTACACGAGGCCCACGGCATTGGACGGTTCTGCGGTGTGGAGCAGATGCGGCTGGACGGCGTCACCAAGGACTACATTAAAATCGCCTATCAGGGCACCGATGTGCTGTACATTCCCGCCACCCAGCTGGACATGGTTGCAAAGTACATCGGCGGCGGCGAGGATACTGCTGTCCGGCTGAGCCGGCTGGGGGGTGACAGCTGGGAAAAAACCAAGAAAAAGGCCAAGGCCGCTGCAAAGGACCTGGCAGAGGGGCTCATTCAGCTCTACGCCCAGCGGAAGCGTCTGCCCGGCTACGCCTTCTCTCCGGACTGCCCCTGGCAGACGGAATTTGAAGACAGCTTCCCCTATGCAGAAACCGACGATCAGCTTCGGTGCATTGAGGAAATCAAGGCCGATATGGAGGCCCCCACCCCCATGGATCGGCTGCTCTGCGGCGATGTGGGCTTCGGCAAAACAGAGGTTGCCCTTCGTGCCGCCATGAAATGCATCATGGACGGGAAACAGTGTGCCATTCTGGTGCCCACCACCGTTCTGGCCCAGCAGCACTATGTAACCGCCCTGAAACGCTTCTCCGGCTTCCCGGTAAACATTGATGTTCTGTCCCGGTTCCGGAGCAGCGCCCAGCAGCGTTCCACCCTCCATGCCATGGAGTATGGCACGGTAGATCTGGTGGTGGGTACCCATAAGCTGCTGCAAAAAAGCGTAAAATTCAAAAATCTGGGCCTTCTCATTGTTGACGAGGAGCAGCGGTTCGGCGTATCCCACAAAGAGCGGCTGAAGGAAATCTCCCAGGGCGTGGATGTGCTGACCCTGTCCGCCACCCCCATTCCCCGAACTCTCAACA
>CAZFXB010000235.1:0-3117 GCA_964522835.1 uncultured Oscillospiraceae bacterium | reverse complement strand
TGGAGGATACTGCCATGAGTATTATGGACGAACTGAAAAAACTGACCCGGCCTTACGACGATGACAGCGCACTGATGGATGACGACATGGATCTGGATGACGGCATGGATGAGCCTGTTTATGCCCGGCCCACCGCAGCTGCACCCCAGCCTCAGCCCACTGCGGCTCCTGTAGAGACTCCCATCAATATGGGTGGCATGGGCACCATGGGTTCCATGGGCAGCACCATGAACACCGTGAAGGAGCCCACCAGAACTCCTATGAGTGCGATGAATATTGGTATCACCCCCGACATCACCAAGTACCGTGTGGTGCTGGTTCATCCCGAGCGTTTTGACTCTGTCAATGCCATTGCCGACAACATCCGCAAGGGCAACGCTGTGATTCTGAACTGTGAGGCCACCGAGAAGGATGTGGCCCGCCGGGTGGTGGACTTCCTCAGCGGTTGTGCCTATGCTCTGGACGGAAAGATCAGCAAAGCGGCCAACAACGTTTACATCCTGACCCCCAATACTGTGGGGGTGGATCAGGCCGAGGACGAGGACGAAGCCTAACACAATAAAGCGTCAAGGGCTGGGTGATACACCGAGCCCTTTCGCTCTATGAAAGGAGATATCCATGTTTACACCACAGGAAGTACGAGAGCAGTCCGGCGGATTTGATAAGGCTATTTTTGGTGGATATAATGTAAAATCTGTGGACGACTTTATGGCCCCCATGGTGGAGGATTATTCTGCCCTATACAAAGAGAACACGGTGCTCAAGAGCAAGATGAAGGTTCTGGTAGAGAAGCTGGAGGAGTATCATCAGCGAGAGGATGCCATGAATAAGGCCATTCTGGCCGCCCAGCAGACTGCTGATGAGATGATCGTAGAGACCGAGCGGAAGTGCGCCAAAATGCTCTCCGACACAGAGGAGACCATGCGGCTCCGGTCTCAGGAGCTGAAAAAAGAGATGGCCGTTGAGGCCGAACGGGTGGCAAGGGCCAAAAAGACAGCGGCTGCCTTTATTCTCCATGTGGAGGAGCAGATGCACAAGGCGGTGGAGCAGCTGGAAACCGTGCGGGAGATGTCCATTACCCCCAAGGGGGAGACGCCGAAGGAAGCCCCCCAGACTGAGCCTGTGGCCCGGGAGGATCCTACCTACGCTGCGCAGGAGATATCTGTGAGCATTCAGAATATCATCCATGACATCCCTGAGGATGCAGAGCCCATGGGCTCGGAAAGCATGATCTGGGAGGACGATGAGCCCCAGACCCGCACACCCCAGGATGTTCTGGGCGACACCATAGTTATTCATCCCATTAAGGGTTGATCGCCAAGGCGGCGAATCATATAGAGAAAAGAACTGCAAAATGCAGAAGAAGGGAATATTCACACATGGCAAAGGACTATAACAAGACAATTCATCTGCCCGCCACAGACTTCCCCATGCGGGCCGGTCTCCCCAAGCGGGAGCCTGAACTCCTGAACGGAGAATATGAGGTGTCCACCTATAAGAAGATCATGGAGCGGAATGCTGACAAGCCTTCCTTTATTCTTCACGATGGCCCTCCCTACGCCAACGGCGACATTCACATGGGCCACGCCCTGAATAAGATCCTGAAGGATTTTATTGTTCGATACAGAAATATGACCGGTTACCGTGCCCCCTATATTCCGGGCTGGGATACCCATGGTCTGCCCATCGAGAGCCAGGTTCTGAAAAAGAAGAAGCTGGATCAGATGACTGCGGCCGAATTCCGCAGCACCTGCCAGGAGTTTGCACAGCGTTATGTGGACGGACAGAAGCAGGGCTTCCAGCGGCTGGGTGTTATCGGTGACTGGGAGCATCCCTATGTGACCTACGTGCCTGAGTTCGAGGCGGCACAGATCCGCATTTTCGGCAAAATGGCCGAGAAGGGCTACATCTATAAGGGTCTGAAGCCTGTTTACTGGTGCTACACCGACGAGACCGCTCTGGCCGAGGCTGAGATCGAGTATCAGGACGACCCCTGTACCACCCTGTTTGTCAAGTTCGCTGTGAAGGACGACAAGGGGGTTCTCGCTTCTCTCACCGACCTGAGCCGCACCTACTTCGTGATCTGGACCACCACCGCCTGGACCTTGCCTGGCAACATGACCATCTCCGTCAATCCCGACTTTGAGTATGCCCTGATGCAGGTGGAAAACGGCGAAGTTTACATTGTTGCCAAGGATCTGTGCGATGCTGTGGCCAAGTCTGCCGGTATTGAAAGCTACAGCATCATCGCCACCCTGATGGGCTCTAAGCTGGAGCTGATGACTGCCCAGCATCCCTTCATGGATCGGGAATCTGTGGTGCTCTGCGGCGACCATGTTACCCTGGATGCAGGCTCCGGCTGTGTCCATACCGCCCCCGGCTTCGGCGCAGATGACTTCAACATCTGCCAGAAGTATGACAAGGCTGGCCTTACAAACATTGGCGTGCCTGTTCCGGTTAACTCTAAGGGCGTGATGACCGATGAGAAGTTCAGCGGTGTCCATATTTCCAAGGCCAATGACTATGTGATCCCTGTGCTGGAGGAGTGTGGTGCGCTGCTTTCTAAGGAAGACATTGTCCACTCCTATCCTCACTGCTGGAGATGTAAGAAGCCTGTCATCTTCCGTGCCACCGAACAGTGGTTCTGCTCCGTGGATGCCATTAAGCAGGCCGCCGTGGATGCCTGCGAGGACATTCAGTGGTACCCCGCCTGGGGCAAGGAGCGTATGATCTCCATGCTCACCGAGCGGAACGACTGGTGCATCTCCCGTCAGCGTAAGTGGGGTGTGCCCATTCCCATCTTCTACTGCGACAAGTGTGGCGCAGACATTGTTACCCCCGAGACCAATGAGCATGTGGCAAACCTGTTCCATGACCATGGCTCCAACATCTGGTTCGAAAAGACCGCAGATGAGCTGGTGCCCCAGGGCTTTGTGTGCCCCAAGTGCGGCCATAATCACTTCTCTAAGGAAAGTGACATTATGGACGTGTGGTTCGATTCTGGCTCCACCCATGCCGCTGTGGTGGATCAGCGCCCTGAGCTGACCTTCCCCGCAGATGTATATCTGGAGGGTGGCGACCAGTATCGTGGCTGGTTCCAGTCCTCTATGCTTACCT
>CAZFXB010000234.1:0-3127 GCA_964522835.1 uncultured Oscillospiraceae bacterium | reverse complement strand
GCGGCATCCTGGTCCCAAACCAGGCGCCCTACCAACTGGGCCACACCCGGATATTTAATTTGTACCTCTCACATAGCGTCGCCCTGCTGCCGAAGCAACTGGGCCACACCCGAAAATACCAGAGTATTATACCATAGCTTATGCAAATCTTCAAGTGTTTTTCCAGTCCTGACGAAATAATTCTGTGTTCTTTCCCGGAAACACACAAAAATATCAAATTTCTTTCCTTTACGACCCACCATATATTTGGTATAATGGCTCTATAAGTTACATGGAAAGAGGTATTTTCTATGCGAATGCGTAAAAAACCAAATCTTGGCCCCCGTATGGAGGCTTGCAGCGATATTTGGATCCGAGAGCCGGAGACCATGAAGGGCCGATGGCGTGAGCTTTACCCCCAGGCCCGTGAAATTCGGCTGGAGGTTGGCTGCGGTAAAGGTAAATTCACCGCTGAAACTGCTGCTGCGGAACCGGACATTCTGCTCATTGCCATGGAGCGAGTGCCCGAGGCCATGGTTATGGCCATGGAGAAGGTAAAAAACATGGGGCTCACCAATGTATTTTTCATTGGCGATGATGTAGCCAAGGTTACAGAGCTTTTTGCTCCCGGCGAGATTGATCTGCTCTATATCAATTTCTGCGACCCCTGGCCCTCAAAGAAGCACGCCAAACGGCGGCTCACCCACGTGGGCTTCCTGGAAATGTACAAAAAGATTATGAAGCCCGGCAGTGAGATCCATTTCAAGACGGATAATGCACCCCTTTTCGAGTTCTCTCTGGAGCAGTTTGAGGAGGCTCATTTTACCCTGAAGAATGTGACCCGGAACCTTCACGAAAATGGCCCCGTTGGGATTATGACAGGATACGAAGAGAAATTCTATGGTCTTGGCACTCCCATTAACCGGTGTGAGGCCGTGTTTACGGAGGGATAATCATGAACAACACTGTAAAAATTTTGATTGCCGACGATGAGGAGCGGTGGCGCCGCCTGGTTGGCGATTTTCTCAGAAACGAAGGATACAAAACCGTAGAGGCCGCCAACGGTCAGCAGGCCGTGGATATGATCAAGCAGGACAGTGACATCTCCATGGCCATTCTGGATATTATGATGCCAGTCATGGACGGCACCCAGGCCTGTCAGACCATTCGGGAATTCTCTGATCTGCCCATTATTATGCTCACCGCCAAGAGCGACGAAGACAGCGAAGTAATGGGCTTTGTCACCGGTGCTGACGAATATATCTCTAAGCCGGTGAAATTTCCCGTATTTATTGCCCGGGTGAAGGCTTTGCTGAAGCGTTCTGTCACCATGCGCTCTCAAATCGAAGTCTCCGGCATCTGCATCGATCCGGATGCACACACAGTCACCGTTGATGGTCAGGAGGTCAATCTGACCCCTCGGGAATTTGAACTGCTGCTGTATGTGGCCCAGAACAAAAATATTGCCCTGTCCCGGCAGCAGATTCTGTCTGCCGTATGGAATTTCGATTACTATGGCGATGCCCGCACGGTAGACACACACGTTAAGAATCTCCGCATGAAGCTGGGCTCCCACGGCTCCGCCCTGAAAACCGTCCGAGGCCGAGGCTATAAGCTGGAGGGCTAAACCATGGCCCACAAAAGCAGTCTCCGCTATAAGCTCATTATGCTGTCCGTTGGGGTGCTGGCTCTCTATTATGTGCTGGTAACCCTGTTCAGCGTACTGTTTATGGAGCCCTACTACCTGCACCGTGTGGAGCAGACCCTGGTAAATGCCTACTACACCATGACCGAGGTAGAGGATTTTGATGTAAACGTGGTATCACAGCTGGAAGAGAATAATCTCACCTTTGTCATCGCTGATATTGATACCATGGAAATCATCTATAACAGTCAAATGCCCGATCACTTCATTCGGGATTACACCCACCGGCTCCTGCCCGGCATCCGGGATCGGGCCCTGTCCACCGGTGCCAGCTACACCATAAACTCTGATGAGATGCTCCAGCATACCTCCTCTGGTGTCACCGTGTCCTCTTCCCGGCGAGTCACCCTGGGCGGGATTACCAGCAAATATATCATCGACATCAGCACCTCCTACGCCTCCATCTCCCAGGCCACCAGTATTTCTCTAAAGTTTTCCCTGGTGGTGGGTCTGCTGGTGATGCTGATGGCAGCGGTTGCTTTTTCCCGCATGTCCTCTCTGGTTATTCAGCCTGTGACACAGATTACAGAGATCGCCAACCAAATCGCACACCTGGATTTTTCCCAGAAGTGTGATGTCAGCGATCAGGGCGAAATCGGAAACATGGCCCAGAGCATCAACACCATGTCCGACTTTATGCAGTCCCACATTGCCCAGCTGGAGGCCGCCAACGACCAGCTGAAAAAGGACATTGAGCTGCAAAAAGCCCAAGAGGAGGCCCGGAAAAACCTGGTCAACAACCTGTCCCACGACCTGAAAACCCCCATTGGCCTGATTTCCGGCTACGCCGATGGGCTGCGCTCCGGCATGGCCCGGACAGAGGCAGAGGTTAAGGAATACTGCGATGTAATCTGCGACGAATCCGACCGTATGATGACCATGATCCTCAGAATGATGGAGCTGTTCCGGCTGGAAAGCGGCACAGTAGATTTAGAAATTGAAGAGTTCGATCTGTCCGATCTGCTCAATTATGTGGTTGAGATTTTCACAATCGAAATCGAACGGGCACACATGGACTTTGCCACAGACTATTCCGACGGGCTGTATATCCGCTCTGACTATTTCTCCGTAGAGCAGGTAATTACCAACTATGTACAGAATGCAGTTTCCCACATGGGATCCGCAAATGTCCTGAAAATCAGCGTGATGGACAGGGATGACTGCTACCGGGTGAACATTTTCAATGCCGCAGACCCCATTCCACCGGAGGAAATGGATAAGATCTGGGACAGCTTCTACCGACTGGACAAATCCCGTACCAGCCGCAAGCAGTCCGGTCTGGGTCTGTCCATTGTCCGCAGCAATATGGAACTGCTGGGTGGCCGCTATGGGGTAGAAAACCAAGAAGGCGGCGTGTGCTTCTGGGTGGAGTTTCCAAAAAGCCCCGAACCGAAGCTACCTGAATAACTGTTTCGCCCCCCAAAACTTGGGCAGATGCCTCGA
>CAZFXB010000233.1:0-3131 GCA_964522835.1 uncultured Oscillospiraceae bacterium | reverse complement strand
GGCGGCCCACCTCCCTTTACACAAGGGAGGCTCTGGGTGCTCCCGCACCAGTGCACCACAGGCATTCCATTCGATTCCACTGTAGTTGACTCGAACACTGGTTCACAATGACGTGGTGGGGAGATCTGGGCAAAAAAATTCCCCCGGCTGGGCCGGGGGGAACAATCACGCTTTTGGCACCATGATCCGGATGGGCTTGGGAATGTTGGTGACGGTGGCATCCTGAATATCGCCGCCGAATTCGCCGTCCAGTGTCCAGGGTACCGGCTGGTCGAAATGAAGGGTGACGGTGTCCATCTGGAGAATGTGGAAATAGGCGGGATTAAAGTTCCGGGTAGCCAGAGAGGCCAGCAGGGCATTGTAGTCTGCCAGGGTTTTGGGAGCTTTCACCAGAATCAGCTCGTTAAGGCCGTCGTCCATCTTTACAATGGAATCGTCCAGAGCCTTGAAGCCGCCCACAGAGGTGGCGTTGGTGACCATGCCCAGAATCACGTTGTCATCAATGACCGTATCTCCGGCCTGGGCCACCACATGAATGGGCCGGATATCGGTGAGAGAGCGAACCCCCTCCAGCAGGTAGGCAGCCCGGCCCAGAGCCTGCTTGGTGGCATGGGGGGTGGCATAGCTCACCTTGGTAAAGGCGCCGAAGGCGGCCACGTAGGTAAAGTATTTTTCGTTGAAGCCACCCATGTCCACCTGGAAGGGTTCGCCCTCTACGATGGTTTTTGCGGCCTCCATAATGGTTTTGGGAATATGAAGAGAGGTGGCAAAGTCGTTGACTGTACCGGCGGGGATATAGCCCAGCAGGGGGCGGTTTTGCAGGTGCATAAAGCCGGTAATGGTTTCGTTCAGGGTTCCGTCACCACCGCAGGAAACGATGGTGTCGAATTCCTCTCCCCGAGCAGCAATAAACTCCGGAATATCTCCGGCTTTTTGGGTAGGATGGCATAGAACATCATAGCCATTGGCGGTGAAGTAATTGATGACATCCATGAGGTGGTGGCGAATCTCCTCCTTGCCGGCGGCAGGATTCACGAAAAACAGCATTTTTTTCATAGCATTGGTCCTCCCAGACTGGGGAATTGGTTCACTCAGCGGCGGCAGCAAACCGGGTCAGCTTACAGGGGATATCCCCGATCAACTCTTTGATGGCGGTCTGCATGGCCTCTGTCCGCATATCCCCCAGCACCGCATCCCGGGAGGCTTCCAGCTCCCCATAGTTACTCCGGTTGCGGCTGTGGTAATCTTTGATTTCAGCGTCGCTGAAGGTTTGTTCCAAATAAATGGCCTCGGTATAGGCCTGGGCCAGGAATGTGTCCTCTAAATATCCATAGTAGGTCTCTTCGTTCATCTGGGAACCGTACATGGACTGTAGATATGCCTCCGGCGTGGCGCCCTGGCTCAGAGCATAGCGCTCAAGCGTTTCTTTGGTGGCTTCCAGGCTGTTTCTGTCGCCCTCGTCCAGGGAAAAGTCAGCCTGTTTGGCTGCCCAGACCAGCTGTTCTGTAAGGGCTGCATTGGGAAATGCCTGAGAAACGAAGTAGTCCTCCCAGGTGTAGCCCTCGGCCACATTGTAGTACTGCTTTTTCAGGCTCCGGCTCTGATCGAAGGGCAAATTCTCGCTGTACTGAGAAAGAAAGCTCTGATAGGCGCTCTGATAGTAGATGGAAAAGGTTCGGTTGTCCATGGAGATGCCTGTACCACGCAGGGCGGGGGCATCCGGGTCGTATTGAAGAGAGCCGTGGTTCACCAGAACAAGCAGTACCAGGAGCAGCAGTGTGGCGCCCAGCATGATGAGCTTTTCTATGGGCGTGTATCGGGCTGGCTTTGGAGCTCGGTGCTCCTCCTCGTAGACCTGCTGAGAGGAACGGAGATTCTCGTAGAAAATACCGGGGTGACCGGTGTCCGGAATCTCCTCTGGGGCGGTGACCATCGTGGGAACCGCCAGGCAGGTGCCGCAGTTTGGGCAAGTGAGGCCCTCATCCAGGGGCGTGTCACAGAGTGGGCAATTCATAATTCTCACTTCTCTTTCTATCGTCCTAAGTTTACCACAGCCAGATGAAAAATGCAATCGTCCCGCTGTACGAAGGAGGAAAACTATGCTATAATAGCCCCAAGAAAACTTAAAACAGTTGGAGGAACAGACAATGATACAGGAAATTAAATTGAAAAACGGCTCCGTTATGGTGGCCATCACCGGCTACAGCGGAGAAGAGGATTTTTACGCCATGTACGATATCATTAAGGAGCTGCTTCAGCCGGAACATGCCACCTACGGTGTGGACAGCATGTGTGTGGACGGCTCCTTCCGGAAAAATGGCATTCTGGTGCGGATGAGCAGCGAGTGTGTCACCGATGATTGCTGCCTTCACTATGATGCAGCCAATATGCCGGAGGAGGACATTGCCCAGGTGAAAGCGTGGATCGATATGATCGTATCTGAGATGCACAAGCGGCTGCCCAGATAAGGAGAAAACCATGAAAGTAATTGGTGTATTGCTCAGTACCCGGCCTGGCAGCGGTTCCGGAGCCATGGTGAAGGCATTTTTACGGGGGGCAGAGGAAGCAGGCCATAAGACAGAGCTGATTTCGCTTGGGGGAAATCAGTTTTCCGGCTGCACCGGTTGTCATGGATGTAAGAAGCCGGGGGCAGAGTCCTGTGTGCTGAAGGATGCCATGACGGACTATCTCCGGTCTGTGCCCACAGCGGATGCGGTGGTATTTGGTGCAGGAAACTACATGGGCTGGTCCCAGGGACAAGCCTGGGATTTTCTCCATCGGCATTTCTGCCTGAGCCTGGGCATTGGCTCCAGATCCGGCAGTCGGCTCCCGGCGGGGAAGAAGCTCTATCCCTGCTTCTCCCAGGGGGTTCCCGTGGAGGATATGTACCGGGAGCGGTATGCGCAGTTTGTTTCCTCCTTCCGGGACTGGGGCTTTGACATTCAGGATATGCTGATCTCCAGCGGTACCACGGCCAAAAACATGGAAGAAAAGGCCTATGAGCTGGGCAAAAATCTTTGATCTGAACATAGAAAATCCGCAGCGGCTTGCCGCTGCGGATTTTGTACGTAATGGGAAGAATTACTTCTTAGCACCCATGCCGGTAGCTGCGAAGTAGGGGCCGCCGAAGG
>CAZFXB010000232.1:0-3150 GCA_964522835.1 uncultured Oscillospiraceae bacterium | reverse complement strand
TTCAGGATGTACTGGGTGCCCAGGGTGATGACGAAGGGGAACACCTTCAGCCAGGAATACATAACGCCGTTGAAGGCAGACAGGAGAATTGCCAGAATAATGCCGCAGACCACAGCCACGAACACATTAGAGGAATTCTCGATCAGTGCCATAGCCATACCGGTGGTGGACAGCAGGAAGCCGGTGGACAGGTCCATGCCGCCGCCCAGCATGATAAAGGTGATACCCACACCGATAATCACCATGTAAGCATTCTGGTTCAGCATGGTGAGAAGGCTGGTAACGCTGAGGAAGGAGCGGTTGGCCACCACAGGGCCCAGGATGCCGAATACCAGCACCACCGCTACCAGGACGATCAGCATCAGATAGTCCTTGAGGTAAGTAGAAAAGCTCTTTTTCATTGAAGTTATGCCCCCATATTTTCTAAATCACGTTCGCTGGTGGAAGCCATGTCCAGAATCTTCTCCTGAGAGAACTGATCCTTCGTAAGCTCGCCAGCCAGACATTTTTCGCCAAAGACCACGATCCGGTCAGACATACCCAGCAGCTCCTCCATGTCGGAGGTAATCATAATGACGCACTTGCCCTCTTCGCAGAGACCGTTCATCAGCTCGTAGATCTCATACTTGGCACCTACATCGATACCACGGGTGGGCTCGTCAAAGATGACAATATCAGACTGGGTAGCCAGTGCCTTGCCAACCACAACCTTCTGCTGGTTGCCGCCGGACAGAGTGCCAACCAGGGTGCTATCCAGGTTGGGGGCCTTGATCCGCATACTCTTGCCGTAGTAGTCGGCAATTTCCTTCTCCTTCTTCTTGTCCACCACGGTGCCCTTGGAGATCTTGGGCAGCACGTTGTAAACCAGGTTCCAGGAGATGGTCTCCCCCAGGAAGCAGCCTTCACGCTTCCGGTCCTCGGGGATCAGGCAGATGCCATACTTGTGCATGGCCTCCTTGGGAGAGTTGATCTCAGCGGGCTGTCCATTTACCAGGATCTCGCCCCACTGTTTCTTCTCTGCGCCAAATACCACCTTCATAATCTCAGTACGGCCTGCGCCGACCAGGCCGGAGATACCCAGTACCTCGCCCCGGTGGGCCTTGAAGGAGATGTTCTTGACACCGTTGCCGGTGAGATTTTTCAGTTCCAGAGCCACATCCCCGATCTTTACATCCCGGGGCGGGAAGGTGGCGGTCATTTCACGGCCTACCATGTACTTAATAAGCTCGGCACGGTTGGTGTCCTTGGTCATCAGGGTGGTGATATACTCACCGTCCCGCAGAATGGAAACACGATCTGTCAGCTCAAAGACCTCGTCCAGACGGTGGGAAATAAAGATGATGGCAACGCCCTGCTCCTTGAGGCGACGGACGATCCGGAACAGAATCTCAACCTCCGCCACAGAAAGGGGTGCGGTAGGCTCGTCCAAAATCAAAATCTTTGCATCCTTGGAGACAGCCTTGGCAATCTCCACGATCTGCATGTGACCGGGGGTCAAATCCCGCACCAGAGTGTCGGGGTCAATATCTACACCGAAGTCGTCAAAGATCTCCTTAGCGATCTTCCGCATTTTCTTCTGATTGACCAGCTTGCCCTGCTTCTCACCGTAGCAGATATTCTCTGCGGCAGAGAGCACATCGATCAGGTTGAACTCCTGATAGATACATTCTACGCCGTGCTTCCGGGCCAGAGCAGGGTTCATAGCATTATAGGTTTCTCCATCAACCGTGATGGTTCCGCCATCAGGTGCATGGGCACCTGTAATTGTCTTAATAAAGGTAGATTTACCGGCACCGTTCTCGCCGATCAGAGCGTGAACCTCACCGGGATAAAAGTCAATAGAAACTTTGTTCAAGGCCACCACGCCGGGGTAGACCTTCATAATATCCTTGAGAGATAATACTGGTTTTTTCTCTTCCAAAATAGCGCCTCCCATCACCGAACTTGTGATTCGGCGGCAATCGATACATGCTTGTTTTGTCGAAGGAAGGCGGTGCGAGGCTCCCTCGCACCGCCTCCAAAACGACCTAAAATCGGTGTGATGCTTGCTTAGTTCTTGTACTCAGCAGCGGGGTTCTCATCGCCCATGGACCAGGTTGCGGAGAAGCCGTCAACGGTCACAGCGGTGATGGTGTCGTAGTAGGTCTCGCCGTAGGTCCACTCGAAGCCCTCAACACCGCAGACGCCCAGCAGGATCTCAGCCAGGTGGTAGCCGGTGATAACGGGAGGAATGATTACGGGAGAGTCAGGAGTCAGCTCCTTAGCGAAAGCAGCAACAGCGTCGTAGCCAGCGCCGAAGTAAGCCTTGGTCTCATCGGTGTCGAAGGGCATTGCGGGATCGCCGTAGGTAGCATAGCCCTTGATGGCATTTGCAGCGGGATCAGCAGTAGCAGCCTCGTACATCTCGGTGAAGGTGGTGTCCTCTGCATAGCAGGGGATGACGCAGTAGTCAGCCATGGAAGCGCCGGTCTGCTCGCAGTAGTCAGCAATGGCATTGTTGATGCCCATAGCCTCCTCGGGCTCGTAAGCCACGAACAGATGGCAGTCGGGGTTTGCATTCAGAACAGCCTGAGCGTTGTTGAAGGCAGTGTTCAGAGCGCCGTCGCCGTAGGAAGTGGTCTCGGAGACCAGAGCCAGGATGTCGGACTTCTCAACAGTGCCCTTGATGGCGTTGGAACGATATACGCCGTCAGCGATGTCGTAGTAGGTGTCGATGGCGATCTCGTACTTGCCGTCAGCATTGGTGGGAACGTTGGCACCGGAGGTCTTGACCCAGTACTCAGCAGCCTGAACTGCATACATACCGGTGATCTCATAAGCGGTGTAAACGCAGCCGCCGATGGTATAATCGGTGGGCTGAGCACCCAGGTAGCAAACAGCGATACCGGCCTCGGTAGCCTGAGCCACAACGTCCTTGAGCATCTCAACGGACATAGCAGCGATCATCAGAGCGCCAACGTTGCCGGCAGCGATAGCCTGCTCAACAAACTGAACCTGGTTGCCGGGGTTACCCTGAGCATCCTTCTTTACGTAGTTGAAGCCCTGAGCAGTCATAACAGCGCCCATGGCGTCGTTGATCCAAACCAGGCCCTCAGCACCGGTGGTGGGCAGGATGGACCAGACTTCCTTCTGGCCGTTCCAGGTGAAGTC
>CAZFXB010000231.1:0-3178 GCA_964522835.1 uncultured Oscillospiraceae bacterium | reverse complement strand
CGCTCCAGGAATCCAGCTGCTCCTGGGTGTAGGTGGAGGTGCCACGGGTGGGATCCACCAGGAAGGGGCCGGAGTCCATGACATACAGGAACACAGCGGTACGATAGTCGTAGTCGGGGTTGTTGTTAATCATGTCAGAGAACTTGGGTGCGCCGTCCACGTACTCGAAGGTCTGACCCTCCAGGCCGTAGTTGCACAGCAGAGCGCCCTCGGGGCTGTACAGGTAGTCGATCATGGAGATCAGCAGCTCGGGATCCTCGCAGCCGGTGGTAAGTGCCCAACGCAGGTCGTCGGCACGGGAGGGAGCCTTGTCGGTCATGTAGATGGTCTCGCCTTCAGCACCGGCCACAGGAGCCATGGCCCGCATCAGCAGGTCAGGATCGCTGGAGAAGTTGCCGAAGGAAGCCATGTCGCCAGTCTCGGAGTAGAAACATGCAACCTGACCGGCGCCGATCATGCCGTTGTCACGGAATGCCAGCTGCTCGCCATAGAAGGCAAAGTCGTGGTAGATGAGATCCTCAGCATACCACTGAGCCATGGTCTGGAGGTACTCCTTGAAGCCCTCTTCGAAGGGGCCGTACTTCATAACGCCGTCCTCCACGTACATGCCGCTGGCAACGCCGAAGGCAGGGGTGAAGTAGTCGGAAACGCCGGTGGCGGGGATGAACAGGGCATCGGTAGCACCCATCTCCTCCTTGAAGCCGGTGAGGGCAGTGTGCAGCTCGTCAATGGTCTTGGGCATGCCCAGATCCAGCTTGTCCAGCCAGTCCTGACGGATGATGTAGCCCATGTCGTTGAGGCGGGCCTCCTCGTAGAGGCTGTAGAAGCCAACCACAGCACCCTCGGGGGTGGTCACATCGTCATAGAGCCGCTCGTCGGAGTGGATCAGTGCGTAGTAGTGAGGAGCAGACTCCTCCAGATACTCGTTCAGGTCGATAAATACCTCGTCCTCGATGCCCTTGTCAGCACCGCCGGTGTACTGGTTGGCCACACCGTTCATTACGTCGGGGTAGTCGCCGGAGGCACAGATCAGGTTGAACTGCTCTGTCTGGGTATCGGGATGGAAGTGGATGAAGCTCAGGTTTACGCCGGTACGCTCCATGATCTCCATGTAGGTCAGGTTTTCAGCCAGAGAGGTGATGTAGTTCATAGCGGCAGGGGAGATGCCCATCCAGACCTCGAAGGTCTCGGAACCGTCGGACAGGGGCAGTTCGGTGGCGGGAACCTCCTCGTAGGGGGTGTAGCCGAGCTCTGCCGGAATCATCTCGGAAGTGGGCTCCTCTACCATGGGCTCGTCCAGGGTAGCGGGCTGGTCAGCAGCGGGGGCTTCAGCTTCTGCGGAACCATCGGCAGCAGGAGCGGAGCTTTCCACGGTGCTTGTGGTGCCGCCGCAGGCAGCCAGAGCAAAAATCATAGCCATGGCCATCAGCAGGGCAAGCAAACGCTTATACATTTGGAATTCCTCCTTATAAATTGTGCATTGTACATCCTACAGCATGTCCTAGTGGCAAGGTCAAGGGATAAAATTTGTACACAAACAACAAAAATTTTACGAAATTATAACAGGTTTTCACAAAAAGCCGTAAAAACCGCCCAAAAGCCCTTGCTTTTTTCGTAAAAAACTCTATCCTATAGGAGAGAGTTTTAGGAGGTTTTTCTATGCATGATTTTACCCCGCTGGCCCCTCCGGTGGATCATCCCCCGGAGAATCACCCCCAGCTGATGATCGGTAAGGTGGCAAGCCTTTACGACATTACGGTGCAGACCCTGCGGCACTATGATAAGATTGGCCTGTTTCGGCCAGAGGTCATCAATCCGGACACAGGCTACCGCTATTACTCCGTGGTGCAGCTGCGGCAGCTGGAGTACATTCTGTTTTTGCGGGGGCTTCAATTTTCTCTGCCGGAGATCCAGGCGGCCATGGATGAGTTTCGGGCAGGAAAACCATTTTCCCAGACCCTGCGGCAGCGGGATGGTCAGCTGGAGCAGCAAATCGAAGCCCTTCAGGCTATGCGGGAAAAGATTCATGGGCTGCTGGATATTGAGCCGGAGCATCCGGAGGAGGAGAATGTGATCGGGATCCGGCGATTTGATCCCCTTCGGGTATATCTGCTCCGCAGGATCGATCCCCTGCCGGTATCCCATCCGGATTTTCCGCTGGAGCTGATGGAGCATCGGAAGCAGCTGCTGGGCTCTATGAGTGCCATTCAGACGGACTACAGCTTTGGGGCTACGGTTTCCCTGAAGGACTTTCGGGAAACGGGCTGCCTTCGGTACAATGGAATCTATCTGGATCCGGGGCTGTTTGGCTCGGCCCCGCCGCTGGGGGCGGCGGAGTTTCCGGTGGGCTACTACACCACCATTCGCTTCAATCGGAGCAACACCCGGCCGGAGAATGCCTATAAAATGCTGTCTGAATTTCTGGCAGATCATCATTTTCGGGCAGACGATACCATTTTAGAGTGCGGGCTCGATCCGTCCTTTGCATCCATTTCCCGGCTCAGTGAGCTGACGGAGCTGCAAGTGCGAATTTTTATGGAGTGACTTGACTCTATTCCAAGGATATCCTTTAGAATATAATAGAATTTCTATGCAAGAAAGGTCGTGTAAATATGGCATTTAAAATTATGGATCGCTGCGTCTGCTGCCACAGCTGTGCCACCAACTGTCCCGTGGAGGCCATTACCTTTAAGGGCAGCCAGTACTGGATCGATCCTGAAAAATGTATTTCCTGCGGCACCTGCGCAGAGCTTTGCCCTCAGAGCATCATTGCCGACCCGGAGGCTCCTGTGGTGGCTCCGGAGGCTCACGAGAGAATTGAAATGACCTGTGACCTCTGCGTTCTGGGCGGCGGCGGCTCCGGTCTGGTGTCTGCCATCCGGTTTGCGCAGAATACCGGCAAGAAGGTTATTGTTTTGGAAAAGGGCAAGAAGTGCGGCGGTTCCACCACCTTTGCCCACAACTGGTTCACCGGCTACAACCGTTGGCATAAGGAAGCCGGTGTGCCCGATCAGACCGAGAAGCTGCTGGAGTACTGCATCCGGGAGGCCCAGGGATGTCTGCCGGATTCTCTGGTGGAAAAGGTGCTGAAAAACACCGGCCGGTTCTTCGAGTGGCTGGTGGATCTGGACGAGAAGGAGGCACGGGAGTGCTTCGCCATTGGCCGTGGCCCCATGGG